>CAYRND010000005.1:0-49199 GCA_964425365.1 uncultured Phycisphaeraceae bacterium | reverse complement strand
TCAGGTCACGACTGAAGCGCACCAGGGGACCTTGATAGCGCTGTAGTGTTAATCCCTTCCTTTTGAGCAGCGGCATCATACATGAATATGTAGTGTTATTAAAGGGGGAATGAGTAGGGATTTCCCCTTATGAAAGGTTAAAGTTCAATGTTCAAGATTAACGAGATTGAAATTCGGGTTTGCCCATTTCAGTTCACGGATTGATATCGTGTGGTGGAGGAGTGAATCCACAGATGGCAAAACACGGCCGCCAGTCGCAACGAAGTTGATGGGGCGGTATTCTGTACCGGTTTCGGGGGGGGTATTGGGAATCGAGATTCGATTTTCGCTTGCGAGATCGATAGTGATAGCGCGTATCAATATCAGAGTGGAGGCAGTTTATTGTGTAATGATATGATTCAGGTCGAGCCACGTGCCTTCGTTGATGACGGGGCCGGGGGCGGGTTGATTTCGGAGTTGGTGAACGAGCTGGTTCATGGGTGAATGCAGTGGTGCGGTGAAGGTCATCTCGTGCTCGTTTTCAGTGGGGTGTTTGATTCTGAGCAGAGCCGCGTGTAGTGCGGGAGTGGCCATGATGATATCGTTTCGCTGGGCGGCGAACTGTTCGACACGAGTGCCTTCCTCTTTATCGCGAGCGAAATTGAGATGTGGGCGGTATGCGGGCGGTGTGGGGGGGGTATCGAGTTCGGGTAGGCCGACCGGCATGCCGCCGTAGATGATATCACCGACGAGCGGGTGGCCGATGTAGCTGAAATGTACGCGGATCTGATGTGTTCGTCCGGTTTTGAGTTCCATTTCGACAAGGCTGTAGCCTTTGTATCGTTCGCGTACGCGGTAGAGAGTGAGTGACGGGCGGCCAGTCGAGTCGTGCCGCACGGCCATAGCTTCGCGGATGGTGGGGTGTTTGCCGATCGGCTGGTCGACCGCGCCGCCGGGGGGGGCGGGGCAGCCGTGTACGACGGCGAGATAGACTTTCAGGTTGGTTTTTTCTTCGAACTGGCGAGCGAGATGCCAGTGTGGCTCGTCCTGCTTGGCGAGTACCATGACGCCGGTGGTGTTCTTGTCGAGCCGGTGTACCACGCCGGGCCTGGCGGCGCCGCGACCGACGGCGCTGAGTGCGCCGGTTGCTTCGGTTGGCTGAGTTTCCACAGGATGATGCTCGAAATGCCAGACCAGTGCATTCAGGAGTGTGCCGTTTCGATAACTGCGTGCCGGGTGGACGATCAGGTTCGCCTGCTTGTTGACGACAATCAATGCATCATCCTCATAAAGGATATCCAAGGGGATATCTTCACCCTTGATTTCCGAAACGCCCCGCAGCGGCATGATGATATCGACCACATCACCCTGCTTGAGTTTCTGGCTTTGCTTGGGCTTTTTGCCGTTAACCGATACGCCGCCCAGCGAGATCAGCTTCTGAATCTGATGTCGACTGATGCCCTTCACGCGGTTCTGCAGATAGACATCGAGCCGTCCTTTTGCATCACGTGAGAGGACGTACCGTCGATGTTCGGCACCGTCTTCCTCGAGTTCATCGATTTCCGGCGACACTTCGATATCGTTGAAGGGCGAGGTGTCGGGTTGAGTGGTATTGCTGTCGTTATTTTCAAATGATGAAGGGGGCATGTTAGAGGGGGTTTATAAGGTTGTAAGGATTACTTGATTGGCAGTAAATAATTGTATTGAAAGTTGCGTTGGGTTCTCGATAGGAGGAACTTTACAAACTTTATAAACCTTCAACTGTATAAACAGCCGACCAAGTCGATTCTTGCGGCGGTACTATTGTTCTGTTTCGCCATCTTCGGTGGATGCTTCGGCATTTTCCGGCGCGGGCGGTGTGGTAATCGTGAATTCCTTGATGACTTTCGGTTCGGGTTCCGGCGCAAAAGCAACGGGTGTGGCGAGTTCGGTAAGCATGGCCATCCGTGATTCGGCCTGCTTGGAGAAGAAACTCAGGCCGGGTCCGGCTGTTTCGATGACCTGCTGGTAGTAATTGCGAGCTTGTTCCCAGTTGTGTCGGTTTTCCGCAACGGCGGCGAGTCCGAAGAGCGCGTTGATCCTGTACTCGTTGAACTCGGCTTCGTCGATCACCAACTGGTAAAGTTCTTCCGCTTTATTGAGCGTGTCCTGTGACGCTTCATTTGTCCCGCTAATGGACTCAGCGGGTTCATTGGCTTCGGCAAGGAAGCCATCGGCGCCGCGGAGAGCCGCCAGCATACGGATGGTGCGGTTGTCATGTGACAAGGCCAGTTGACGGTGCGTTTCCGGGCTGGATTTCATCGCGAGTGTGGACCAAGCCTCTTCATGAACACGTTCGCTGTGGGAAGTCCAGAGGCTGAATGCCATGAAACAGATCGCTGCAATGGCGATAACCGCCAGTACTGTGTTCTGGTTTTTACTCCACCACTCCTTGAAGTTTCGCAGGAATTCTTCGAGATCGTTCTGTTTCAGTTCATGTCGTTCCTGGGTATCCATAAATCATTCACTTTGTATTAATGGTGAAACTAATTGACAACAGCCTGCTGCGTTTCGACGTCGGGTTCGATTACAATGGCAAGGTTCAGGATGGAGCCCGTCTTCTGCGGCGAAAGACGGATGGTAAGTTGCTCCCTGCCCTTATGAAAAGCAAGCACTTCGGTATTATCCTCTTCGCTGTAACGTTCGATCAGGTTCCAGCCCATCAGCCACAGATGCTGGCGATAGAAGACGATGGCTTCGGCCTGGGTACCCTGTCCCTGGTAGACGTGGGTGACGTGGCGGGCGTAGCCATCGAACGAGCTGAAACTTTTCGAGAGCAGCGGTTCGAACCCGATAGGTACGGGGACATCGGGGATGGGTGACTTCGGGTTGGCCACGAGTCCCGGCCCGGTGGTTGGGGGCAGATAGACCCCTTCTTCGGAATAAGTCAGCAAAGGCACATCGACTTTCTGACAGCCGTTGAACATGAAGGTTGTTGCCAGCAACATCGCGGTTGTAAAGGCTTTATACATGTTCGGACTCCCTGGGCTTTGACCAAACCGTAAGTGTAGCCGGTGGAGACGGTTCTGGCAAATGGGTTTGATATGGAATTCAAGACTGGGATTTGGATTTGTGATTCGGGGATTGTTGCATGGTGTGGTATTGCGGATCGATATCGGGGGTTTGATTCAGATTGCCGTAACCGAATCCCGATACGCGTATTATGATCACGCCCCCGGATTCTGATGCGTGACGGTTTTGATAAGGTTCCATGTTGGGTAACCGGGATTACTTTATTTTTTTTTCTGCATCCACTGGTCAACGATATCGACAAGGTTGGGCAGGTCGGGTTTTGATATCTGGTCGTCGGCGTGGACCTGTTTGCCTTTATGGCGGGTGTCGGTGGTGATCAGTGAGCTGAACAGGAGTACGGGGATATCTCGCATGCGGGGGTGTTCCTTGATGCGTTTTGTCAGGTGCAGGCCGTCGACCTGCGGCATTTCGATATCGGTAATGATCAGGTCGGGCAGGTCGGTTTCATCGGAGATAGCCATATTGAGAGCGTTCCAGGCGCTCAGGCCGTTGGTATGGCAGTCGATCCTGCCGTAGCCGCTGTTGATAAGTACGGATCGCATGATGTCCATGACGAAGCTGGAATCTTCTGCGAGCATGATATTATGACGGCTTCGGTCGATACCGAGTTTATTTTCGACGCGTTCGACGTGCAGGTCGTCCTGCATGCAGATATGGTCGTGTATGGACTCGAAGTCGAGCATGAGGATGAGCCGGTCATTGATTTCGGTAATGCCGGTGACGGCGAAATGGTGACGGCCGTAGGTTTCGGGTACGGGTTTCATGAGCTGCCAGCTCATGCGGTAGATACTCTCGACGCTTTCGACCTGGTACGCGGTACGTACGCCGTTGAACTCCATGACGATAATGCGATAATCCTTCGGATCGTTTTCATGGGGCTGGATGTTGAGATACAGGTGCAGGTCGACCAGAGGCAGAACGACGTTTCTGAGATTGAAGACGCCCTTGACACAAGGCGGCTGGCCGGGGCTGGCACTGACTTTTCGTGGGGTGATGACCTCGCGTACCTTTGCGACGTTTACGCCGAAGGCCTGGTTACCGATACAGAAAACGAGTACTTCCAGCTCGTTCGTGCCGGATTCGAGCAGTATTTCAGCTTGTTTCTGGGGTGAGCTGACTGCGGTTGTGGCCATGACGATCTCCCTCGACGGTTAGGACGGTGTGGATATGGCCATTATCGTCGAAAGGTCAGTTCCAATTTATGTGCTTGCTATAAAAGCTGATAAACCGGTTCGCGAGATAACCGAGAGCGGACTGGCCGGACGGGTTGGTATTGACATCAGGCGTAATGGTGTCTAACTTTGTGTGTTTGATCGTATTATGTACCGGGCGGCCGTTGACGGTGAGCGTAGCTCAGTTGGTTAGAGCACCAGGTTGTGGTCCTGGGGGTCGGGGGTTCGAGTCCCCTCGCTCACCCTTTCAGATTACCGGGCCTTCGTGCTGTAAATCAATGATTTACATGCATCAGGACGATCAGGATATACACGGAAGGTGTAGTCCTGCAGTCACGGAACAGGGATCATTCACGATGCTGGCGGATCAATTGATTAACCTTGGCCATCGTGTGACGGATAATCTGGACGGTTTCGGCCGGTTCGGCCGGTTCAGCATGGCAGCGCTCGGCTGGATGTTCCGCGGTGCGGGCGGCTTCAGTCGGTTCCGTCTGCTGCTGCCCCAACTATTCAATATCGGAACGTTAAGCATTCCTGTGGTGATGCTGGTCGGAGCGTTTGTCGGTGCGGTGCTGGGCGTGGAGACGTATGACCAGTTCGCCGCCATCGGTCAGGAAACGCGTCTGGGTGGTATTATTTCTATCTCGGTGGTGAAGCAGATCGGTCCGGTGCTGGCCGCGGTGATGATCGCCGGCCGAGTGGGCGGCGCGGTCAGTGCCGAACTGGGTACGATGCGAGTCACCGAGCAGATCGATGCGCTTCGTGTGATGGGCTCGGACCCGATCGCGTACCTGGTTGTGCCCCGAGTGATGGCCTGCCTGATCATGCTGCCGCTTCTGACGGTGTTCAGTGATATACTGGGCATTTTCGGCGGCTGGCTGGTGGTGGTGAAAGGATTCGGCGTGGACGCCAGCGCCTATTGGGATTTTTCCGCCCGGTTTGTCGGTAACTGGGATATTTTCACCGGATTGATCAAGAGTATCGTATTCGGCCTGACGATCGGTCTGATCAGTTGCTACAAGGGCTTCAACTGCGCCAGCGGCGCCTCGGGTGTGGGAAGGGCGGCGACGGATTCATTCGTTACGAGTTTTATAGTGATCATCGTGGCGAACTTCTTCCTGGCGAAGTTTCTCAACGATCTTTATGAGATTTTTTTCGGCAGCGGCGGACCGACGGCGTTCTCCGGCTAATCCAATATTTGTCGTCATCATTCAGCATGGGGAGAGTTTGAAGTGGGTTGGGGGGGATTGTTTGTAAGGTTCGAGGTTTGTCAGATTTGTCAGGTCTTTGCATTGAATGATCAATGTTTCATTTGACCTTTTCTGTCCCGCAAAAAATGGGAACCATGTAAACCTTCAGCTCGATAGACAGAATGAGAGATCGTTTCTTTCTGTTTATTGTTAAAATCAAGTGGTGACCTGGGTCGGGTTGTTTCAGTTGTATGCTTTGGTTCGGGTACGAGGATGTGTCGGCCGCAGTGGTTGCAACGGCAGAACCCACCGGCGAAGCCGGTGTCGAGTTCGAGGACGTGATTGCATCCGGGACAATCCAGTCGAATCATTTATCGCGTACCTTTTTATTTTCTCCCCGGAGCGTCACAGCAGTACATCGGCCTGATGGCCAAGGCGGGTTGCTACTGCTGATATGTAATTATATCAGGGACCCGGCGATCAGGGAATCTCGGGGCACCAGAGGTAGTAAAAAACGGCGGGGGAATCGGAACCAGCGAGAGCGTGACCTGTGAGGTTAATCTGGGCAAGGTTGATGGTGGTGTTGGTTGTTTCCGGTGTGGCAGCGGGTGCCGCGGCGTAAGGTGATCCGACATGAATGAGAGGGCGGTGATAAAGGATCAGGTCGGCCTTTTTGATACCGGCCAGCGATCTGGCTGATTCGAACGCGGTGTAGAGATCACCAGTTTGATCTGCGAGCCCCACGGCGGCGGCGTCATCGCCGCTGATGACCCGGCCGTCGGTGAGCTCGGCCAGTCGGTCAGGGTGTATGTCAGGCCGATTGGTTCTGACGACGTTAACGAACCGGTTGTAGAAATCATCGACAAGGTCATTGAATATTCTGCGGTGTTCATCAGAAAGTGTGCTCAGCGGCGAGCCGGCGTCCTTGTTCGGCCCGCTGGTGATGGCTTCGGTATGTACGCCGATTTTCGCGAGTGCGGGTTTGACGCTGATGGTCTGAACAATAACGCCGATACTGCCGGTGACGCAGGTGGGGTATGCGACGATATGGTCGGCCGAACAGGCGAGGTAGTAACCGCCGCTGGCGGTGACATCCATCATGAGCGCGACGACTGGTTTTTTTGTTTTTGTTTTAAAACGGATGACATCGCGGTACATGGCATCACTTGCGGTGACGGCGCCGCCTGGGGTATTGAGTCGGAGTATGATCGCCTTGACGCGGTCGTCATTTTCGGCTTTGCGAAGTTTTTCGTGAAAGAGGCTGAGCGGATTCTCGCCGTTGCGTATCAGGCCGGGCCTGTCGGCGTTGATGATGATGCCGCTGACGTCGATGACGGCGACTTTGTCGCTCCCGAGTCGGCCGTCAGGTATGACGGCGGTGCTGGTGAGTTCCTGGTCACCGGGTGTGATGCCGACAACGAGTGTCATCGGGCCGCAGCCGGCGATCATCAGTGTAGCGGCGATGATCATCAGAATCGGAAAAAGAGCATGTCTTGTTGTCATCTATGCGATCCTGCCATGTGTTACATTCCGCTTCGCAGGCCGGGAATGACGGCCGATGAGTGTTGATTATAGCACGAGGCAGATGATTCGCCGGTTGCGGTGCATTGAAGGGTAGCGGCCGGTTCGGAGGTATGAACATTGCTTACGCCGACGCCGATCCACCTCGCTGAGGACAACGGGGGTACACCATCCTGTATGGGATGGCGCGGTGGGGTGGATCGGCGTCGGCGTGTGTGAATGATTAATCATGTATGACTATCCTGTATGTGGTGATGGTTGAGATGGATTGAAGGATTGTCGTATTCGGGATATGATAGTGGCTTGTGCCGGGAGCGTAGCTCAGTGGTTAGAGCAGGCGACTCATAATCGCTCGGTCGCGGGTTCGAATCCTGCCGCTCCCATTTTCATGAGGCTTCCTGGGTCCAGCTTCAGGATTCTGTGGTGATTTTTCGATCGAAGCATTTCTGATGCATGCTGATTATCAATGTCAACCGGTGCGGATCATAGCGAGGATCATTTTGAACTGTTGAGGTGCGAAGACGGCGTGGGGGATGTTGGCGGGCAGGTGTATGGCATGTCCTGCGGTGATGTTGTGTGTTTCTGAAGCGATGCGGATGGCGGCGAGTCCTTCGATGACGTGGATGAATGCATCGTGCGGTGTGGTATGTTCGCTGAGCTGCTGGCCTTGGTCGAATGCGAACAGGGTGACGGATCCGCCGGTGTCAGTCAGCAGAGCACGGCTGATGATGGAATCAGGCTGGTAGTCGATGACCTCGGCGATTGCAGTGGGTGAATTGATGGGCTGGTTGATGGCCATACTGCGTTCCTGTGAAATCGGTGTGTTGTGGCGGTTGAAGGTTTATAGTTCATTATAGGGGATTTTTAATATATGGTATCGCATTACAAGTTCGGGTAAATACCTAAAAGATTTTGAGCAGTATTCCGGTTAACAGGCATAGGTTCCTGTCATATCGAGGTTTCAGATACACGGGCGATCCTGATATATCGTGATCGGGCTTGACCATGCCGCCATTTATGAAAAGTAAAAACCCCGCAGAAGTCGGCACTGCGGGGTTGTTTGGTTGTGGCATGGGGGTGTTATTTATACGAGGCCGTCGGCTTTGGCCATGTGCATCATGAGGTCGATAACGCGGCAGGAGTAACCCCATTCGTTGTCGTACCAAGAGATAAGTTTGAAGAACGTGCTGTTCAGTTCGATACCGGCACCGGCGTCGAAGATACTTGACCGTGAATCGTGAATGAAGTCGCTTGAGACGACGGGTTCATCGGTATAGCCGAGGAAGCCGGCGAGCGGGCCGGATTCGGAAGCGGCCTTCATCTTGTCGCAGATTTCTTTGTAGCTGGTGGCTTTGCCGACCTTGACGGTCAGGTCGACTGCAGAAACGTCTGAGGTTGGAATCCGGAATGCCATGCCGGTGAGCTTGCCCTTGAGATCGGGCATAGCGAGACCGACGGCCTTTGCAGCCCCAGTGGAAGCGGGGATGGCGTTATATCCCGCTGCGCGTCCGCCGCGGAGGTCCTTTTTCGACGGGCCGTCCTGGGTGGGCTGGGTTGCCGTCACGGCGTGGATGGTGGTCATGAGACCCTCGACGATCTGGAAGTTGTCATGAACCACTTTGGCGATGGGTGCGAGGCAGTTGGTGGTGCATGACGCATTCGAGACGACAGTGTGTTTTTTAGGATCGAATACATTCTGGTTAACGCCCATGACGATGGTCGGGACTTCATCGGGGCTTTTGGTAGGAGCGGAGATGAGTGCACGTTTGGCACCAGCGGCGATGTGTTTGCTCGCGCCTTCGAAGTTGGTGAAGATGCCGGTCGATTCGACGACGTAGTCGGCGCCGAGTTTGCCCCACGGCAGCGAGGCCGGGTCTTTCTCGGAGCTGACGGGAATTTTCCTGCCGTCGACGATGATCGCATCGTCTGTGGCTTCGACCTTACCTGGGTATTTACCGTGGATGGTGTCATATTTGAGCAGGTATGCCAGTGACTCGGGCGGGAACAGATCGTTCACGCCGACGAACTCGATATTGGGGTTTTCAACACCGGCACGTAACACCAGGCGACCGATTCGACCGAAACCGTTAATTCCAACTTTAAGAGCCATAGCTCGTCTCCAGTCATTATCCAGGGGTTGATGTTAAAAATATATTCGGTTAACCATCCCGGGGCCGGGATTCAGGTACAGTCCTACAAAGTTAGGAAGTTATGGCGTCGTGTCAAGTAGACGAGCGGATGTGTGAGATGGCAAGCAGAAAGGGTGATTGTGGTTAGTGAATGAATAAGGCGCGTTTGGCAGTGACGTTATGATTTCAGGCGATTTCAGTCGTATTATGATTCATGGGGTACGATCATTTGGGGGGTTGACGGGGTGGTGTGAAGCGGGGAGTATTGCCGCAGATGAGCAGGTTGCCTTATGAATCACAGGATGGTTCGGACAGCGTCGACGAATCGGTGCCTCTTTCCGATTCCACGCGTAAGCCGGTATCTGAAAAGACGTTGACGGTAAGCGAGGCATCGTCGCTGATCCGTGCCGCGCTCAATACGTTTCTGCCGCGACGGCTGGCGGTTGTGGGAGAGATCAGTAATTTTTCGGACCGGAATCACTGGTTTTTCAGTATCAAGGACGAGGGCTCGACGTTACGTTGCGTGTGTTTCGCGTCGTCGTCACGCCGCGTGAAGTTTCGTCCATCGGACGGTATGGCGGTGGTTGTACGCGGGCGTGTCGATTTCTACGACGTGCAGGGCCATGTTCAGTTATACGTAGACCAGATCGATCCGGTGGGCGAGGGTATCCTGGAGCTACGGCTTCGCCAGTTGATGTCGGAACTTCGTGATCTGGGCTATTTCGATGAGGGTCGCAAGCGTCGTCCGCCTGTGCTGCCGCGCTGTATTGCGGTGGTGACTTCACGGAATGCGGCGGCGTTACAAGATGTGATCAATACGGCGAGTCGTCGCTGGCGTGGATGTCGGCTACTGCTGTACGACGTTCATGTCCAGGGTGAATCCGCGGCGAGCGAGATCGCCGAGGCGTTGACACGGATATCGGATCAGCATGATCGGTTTGGCATCGACGCGGTGTTGCTGACGCGTGGCGGTGGTTCGATAGAAGATCTCTGGTCGTTCAATGAACGGATCGTGGCGGATGCGATCTTCAGGAGTCAAGTGCCGGTGGTGGCGGCGATCGGTCATGAGACTGATACGACGGTAGCGGAGCTGGTAGCGGATATCCGCTGTTCGACCCCGACGCAGGCGGCGATGGTTCTGCTGCCGGATGCGGAATCACTGTCACATCAGCTCAGTCAGTTGAGCCGTCGGCTGTCGCTGCTGGTGGGTCGTCTGGTTCAATATGAGCGTCGCCGGGTTGACCACATCAGCGGCCACGTCTTTTTCCGTCGTCCTGGTCAGTTGATCGAGGAAGCACGCCGTCGACTTGCGGTTGATTCGAGGCAGTTGCGTCAGGTGCTGCCGCATCGGTTGTTACCGGCGAGTCAGAAGCTGGAGATGATCCGCCGGTCAGTCCTGGCATTACTGCCCCGTCGACTTGCGGAGAGCCGGTCGAAACTGGAGGCGTGTCGCCGGCATCTCGATGCAGTCGGGCCGGGTAATGTATTGAGACGGGGATACAGCTATACGCTTGACGGCCGAGGCGAGGTTCTGAAACGCGCCTCGGATGTCAGTGGTGGTGATCGAATTACCACGGTGCTACAGGATGGCCGACTGACCAGCCTGGTGGAGCCGGTGGGCGGAATTGTCAAACCGCGTCGATCAGGCAGCCGGTGCGGGCGGGATGAGGCGGACAGCCAGGGCATGCTATTCAAATAAAGTGTGGAATTGGTGTTATTGGGCGTGACATCCTGTTGGGATGGGTTAAACTGCCGGTCATGAGCAGACGGAAATCGGACAAGTCGCTGACCTTCGAGCAGGCGATTGATGAGCTTGAATCGATCATCGAGAAGATCGAATCCGGTGAGATCGGGTTGGAGAGTGCACTTCGCCAGTTTGAGCGCGGGACGGTGCTGATCGGTCATTGCCGGGAGATACTCGATACGGCAGAGAAGCGGATCGCCGAACTGGTCAGTAACGCGGAAGGTGACCTCGAGGTGGTTGATGAAACCGATGAGCCGGAAGAAGCGGAGGCCGCCGACGATGAAGTGGAAGCCGAAGAGGACGAAGAGCCCTATCCATGATACAGAGCGTTACGTTTCTATCGGATACTTACTGGCTGATTCTGGTGACGGCCTATGGCGCATGTGTAGGCAGTTTTCTGAACGTGGTGATATACCGGTTGCCAGAGGGTCAGAGTCTGGTCACGCCGGGGTCACATTGTCCGAAATGCAACCGTCCGATTGCCTGGTATGACAATATCCCCATTCTGTCGTATCTTCTGCTACGCGGCCGGTGCCGGCATTGCAGGTCGGGGATCAGCATACGTTATCCGCTGGTGGAGTTGGTAACGGCGGTGCTGTTCGGCGGGTTGTTTTCGGTATATTACTTCAGTGATCTGCGAAGCGGTTTTACCATCAACGGTTTTGATCGCACCTGGCTGGTGCTGATCGTTCACCTTGTTCTGGTCGGTTCGCTGCTGGCGTCGACGGCGATCGATTTTCAGTATTACGTGATACCGCTGCATATCCCGTGGTTGGTGATACTTCTGACGGTCGTGGTTTATCCTGCGGGTGGTTATCTGGCCTTGATGCCGGTGGCCGAGGGACTTGTACCGGTTTCGAAGACGATGGTCGAGGTGGGACTAGGTGTCGGTGCGCTGTTGGGTTTGACGGTTGCGATGGTGCTGCTGCATTACGGCCGCATACCACGGAGTTTCGAGGAAGTGGAGGATGAGCTGACGGAACCTCTGGCACCGGACGAATTTCTGGATCATCCACATCCGAGGCGTGAGGTGATGAAAGAAGTGGTGTTTATTGCGTTTCCGACGGTTGGTGCGGTGCTGGGATTTGTTCTGGCGAAGTATGTCTATCACGGATCAGAGCCGGGACCAGCGCTACAGGTATTGGGTGGAATCTTAAGCGGATTTTTCGTAGGCGGTGGGATTATCTGGCTGACGCGAATTATCGGGACGCTGGCGTTTGGCCGGGAGGCGATGGGACTTGGGGATGTCCATCTTCTTGCGTCGATCGGTGTGGTGCTTGGTGCGTTGGATACGGTATTTGTTTTCTTTATTGCCCCGTTCTTCGGACTGGCGGCGGCACTGATCATGGCGGGGCTATCATCGTTGTTACGGGGGAAGTTGCGGGTCATTCCGTACGGTCCCTACCTTGCGGGAGCGAGTCTGTTCATGATGGTGTTCCGGGAGCCGGTACTGGCGTTTTTCAATATCCTGTATTAGGTTATAGAATGATGTGAGGTCAAGCCTGACGATAAGGGCAGCGAAAAATCATTCGAAAGGAAAGACCATGCTCGATATCACCCGATTCAGATTAATCATGGGACCGGTATTGCTTGTGATACTTGGCATGTTACTGCTCACCGGTTGCAAGTCGAACCGCCTGCAGATGGAGCGTGATGCGTTGTGGGTTCAGAACCAGGAGTTGCAGGATGAGCTGAGCCGTGCGAGATCGGCGCTGGATATGGCGGAGAGCGATCGCGCATCGCTGGTAGCGGAGAACGATCAGCTTCGAGCGGAGATGTCTCGCCGGGGTGAGGGTGTCGGGGCACGGGCGAATTCCGGTTTCATGGACATTGCGGGTGTCGAGACCTTTACCGATGCCGGCGGAATTCATGTACGTGTACCGGGCGATGTATTGTTTTCGCCGGGTAAGGTCACCCTGCGATCGGAAGCGAAGGAGACACTCGATCAGATAATCGGTGTAATCAAGCGTGAATACGGCGGCCAGGTGATTCGCGTGGAGGGGTATACGGATACGGATCCGATCCGTAAGAGCAAGTGGAAGGACAATCTTGAGCTGAGTCTGCAACGAGCGGCGGCGGTACATCGTTATCTTCAGAGCAAGGGTATCAGTGCTGATCAGATGTATGCCGCTGGTTTCGGAGAGACCCGACCGCGTGAGACGAAGGCGAAGAGCAGGCGGGTGGAGATCGTGGTGGTCAATGAGTGACGGTGGTGTGACAGGTATAATCGATTACCGGATGGGTAACCTGAGGTCGGTCCAGAAAGCCTTCGAGTTCATTGGAACGCGAGCGGATATCCTGACCGAACCCGGCCAGGTGGTCAGGGTGGATAAGCTGGTACTGCCAGGTGTGGGTGCGTTTGCGGATGGCATGACGCATCTGGATCAGATGGGCTGGATCGACCCGATTCATGAACATATATCAAGCGGTAAGCCGTTTCTGGGAATCTGTCTGGGCCTGCAGTTATTATTCGAAAGTTCCGATGAAGATGCCCCTTCGCCGGATGAACCGGTGCCGGGTCTTGGTATACTGCCGGGTCGGGTGATCCGTTTCAATGAAGATCAGGGCGAAGATTGTGGCCGCCTGAAAGTGCCGCACATGGGTTGGAATACGCTGCGCTGGGAACGCGGCGATCCGGTTCTGTCCGGTCTTGACCAGGAGACAGCGGTGTATTTCGTGCATAGCTATTACGCCAGTCCGTCTGAGCGGGCGGGTGCTGATCTGACTTCGGCGTATTGCGAATATGGTGTGCGATTCACGGCGTCGATTTGGCGAGACTCTATCTGGGCGACGCAGTTTCATCCGGAGAAGTCTCAGCGAGTGGGTCTGAAAATTCTGGCTAATTTTGCGGAGTTTTGATCGAAGGCGGGTGAAGTGGAACGTAAATTATCGTTCGTAGCGGATGGATCGAGAGATATATCATTAACGGGTGGGGCGTTCCCATTGCTGGCAGACCCATCGGGTTATCGTGCATGCCGGTGGGATCTTTCGGCTGATGCTGATAAGCGTGCATACTGGCTGCACCTGTTTCGAAGTCATTTTGAAAGTCTGCTGGAGATGGCGGTGGCGGAATCGGTCAATCGGGGTATGGCGGAATCGGAGGCATTGGGCCGGGTCGAAACGGGGAAAGAAATTTTTCATGCATACCTCGATGAAGTCCGGCATGATCCATATCGTTACGGGCCACTGGATATTCTGACAATCTGCCGTCGCCGCGAAAGCGTTCTGAGGCAGGTGGGTTTTGATGATCCTTACCGTCTGGCGAAGTGTGAGGCGAATAAGAAGTCGATCGAGCTTCTTCCTTCGCTGCTGGCGGAGCTTGATCGAATGTCCGATGCGGATCGGAATTATGCGTTGATCGAAGGTGTATTCGCGGGGAACATATTCGATCTCGGTGCGGTCGAGACAGTGGCCATGTATGCGTCGGGTGATCTGGATTTCCATGCGACTCGTAAGCGTCTGAGGCCGAGGCCGTGGTTTGTGGATGATCTCGACCGGTGGTTTGAAGCCAGGTCGCGTCAGGCGTACCGGTCGGTGGTCATATTTGTGGACAACAGCGGGCCGGATATCGTGCTGGGGATGATTCCGTTCGCCCGTGAGCTTCTGCAGCGTGGCAGCTTAACAGTGTTGACAGCGAATACCCGTCCGTCGCTGAACGATATCACACATGATGAACTGGTTGCGTTGATGGATGAGGTGGCGGTGATCGATCCCGTGATCGGCAGGGGCCTATGTGAAAAGCGGTTAGTGATAATTCCGAGCGGTAATGATGCACCGTTGATTGATTTAAGCCGCGTGTCGGTCGAACTGTCATCACAGGCGGCTTGTGAGCCGGTGGACCTGGTGGTGCTGGAGGGAATGGGCCGGGCGATCGAGTCGAATTATGATGCGAGAATGACCTGCGACGTGATCAAGATCGCCATGATCAAGGATCAGGGTGTGGCCGATGCGATGGGTGCGTCGGTGTTTGATCTTGTGTTTCGATATGAATCAAGTCGTTAACGGGTAATTTTCGTTTACCCATGCCAGCCGAACTTCAAGACACTGAACGGTTAATGGTATGGTTTCCTTATCACGGAGAATTCGATCGAATTTACGTCGGACAGTCAAGCCGGTTCTCCGTATAATAGGCAACGATGAAGATCGCACTGGTAACAGAGACGTATCCACCTGAAGTGAACGGTGTCGCCCGGACGTTGAATATGCTGGTAACGGGTCTGGCGGAGCGGGGTCATAAGGTGATGGTGATCAGGCCTCGTCAGTTTCGTGGTGACGCCTCGTGCAGTCGCGGTGGTGGTATCTCCGAGATGATTGTGCCGGGTGTACCGTTGCCGCGTTACCAGGGTCTGCACATGGGATTGCCGTCGAAGCGGCGTCTGGTGAATTGCTGGCGATCGGATCGGCCGGATGTGGTGCACGTTGCGACGGAGGGTCCACTCGGCCTGACGGCAGTATGGGCGGCCCGGAAGCTGAATATTCCGGTCATGTCGAGTTTTCACACGAATTTTCATCAGTACGGCCGGCATTATGGTTACGGTTTTCTATACAAGGTGGTGGTATCGTATCTGCGGTATGTGCATAATCAGACCGCCTGTACGATGGTACCCAGTGAAGATGTGCGAGAGGCGCTGATACGTGATGGATTTAAGAACGTGGAGATCATGTCACGTGGTGTGGATACTGATTTGTTTTCACCTGAGAAACGCAGTACGGAACTTCGAGAACAGTGGGGGGTGACGGATGATGCACTGGTTATCTGTTACGTCGGGCGAGTAGCGGATGAAAAGAATATTCCGCTGGCGGTCGAGGCTTATGAACGGATGCGTGAGACGGACGGCGACATCCGACTGGTGATCGTGGGTGACGGTCCATTGCGTCCGGTTCTGGAGCGTCAGCATCCCGAGTATATTTTCGCCGGGATGCGCCATGGTGAGGACCTGGCGTCACATTATGCATCGGCGGATATTTTCATTTTCCCGAGTATTACGGAGACATTCGGCAATGTGGTGAGTGAGGCGATGTCCTGTGGGCTGGCGGTACTGGCGTATGATTACGCAGCCCCCCGTCAACTGATTGTTACCGGCCGCAATGGTGTGAAGGTACCGTTTGATGATCGTCCGGCCTTTCTGCTCGCCGCGTCTGATTTAATCCGCGACAAGGGTGCCCTCAGCCGGATGAAATCGTCAGCGAGGGAAACCGCGTTGTCACTCAGTTGGGACAAAGTGGTTTCGGATTACCTGGAGGTTCTCAGCGTAGTGGTTGGCAGTTATCACGATCAGGGCTGAATATAAACGCCGACACGGTAGGTGTATTGCACCTGGCCGAATAGCTGGTTGGTATCCGTATAAGTGGTGGTATCTGCAGGCAGATCGGCGATGGTGTGCCATGTATGGATTCCGCCGTATGGCTTTCGCTGGACGGAGTAACCGTCTTCCTGCTGATCCCCGGAGGCCTGGTCGATCCAGTTCAGTACATTTACCGGGGGCGGTCCGGAGGTCATGATTGCCAGATCGGTGGGCGGCGGCAGAGGCGGCGTGGGCTGCGAGCTGACGAGTTCGATCCCCTGTCCGTTGAGTGGGTCGATATTGCGGCTGTACTGTTTGTCGATGTAATTGTTCCAATGTTCATGGGTGCCGAGCGAGTTGCTGCGTTGTACGTCGCCGGGATGGTTCGGATCGTAGAACGTGCCCGATGGCGGGTTATCCGCCAGTGCCGCTTCATGCAGATAGTCCTCGGCGCCCGATCGTGAAGGTCCGGCGGGAATCGTGCCGTATTCGTGCAACAGGAAATCAAAAGCGACCGAATCGATGGCGACCGGGTCTTGCGAAAGCAACACACTGGAAGTCCAGTCATTGTTGAATGGCGGCATATTCCAACGGAGCGGATAATAGAGTGAATCGACACTGGTAAAGCGGCCGCCGTACAGTGCGTCGATGACATAGACCAGCGTTTTCCGGCCGACATGGTCATGAGCTGCGAAATCCACCATCGGCCGGTAGTGTCCCATACCTGCGATGGCGCCAGGCAGATTATTGTGCATATTGTAATAGCCGCCCGTGGTCGGCTTGCGAATGAGTGACCCGTAGTGATTCTTGCCGCAGGCGGTGATACCCGCCCAGAACTCATGGGTTTTCAGGTTGGCGATGTTAATGAAGTAGGTTGCATCGGCGTAACATTGTGGGATATAGTCGGTATTGCCGCCGGGTTTATGACTCCAGTAGAAGGGAATACCGGAATACTGAACGCGGTGTCGGGGATGGCCTGGTATACCCCCTTCGCCGTCGTAGTAAACCACGTCAGGATAGTGCGCTGTGCAAATATCGTAGTATTGATTGGGAAATCGCGAGAGCGGATCGCCGATGTAGATATCCTCTTGAGCGGCGCCGACGACATCGACAAGCTGGTGAAGGACGGCCACCATCATCTGCGGTGATGTATTGTGATAATTTGTCCAGTCTTTATCATCGATGCCTGTCGTCAATTCGTAGGTGTTCGGATCACAACCGCCCGCACCTGGTGTATTGATACAGCCGACGAGATTGACTTTGATGGCGATTTTTTCCCCGGGTGTATACGGCCTGTCCACGCCGTATCGGTTCAGATTGAAGTGCCTGATGATGTTGTCCCAGGCTTCGGTTTCGGTCGATTCACCGGCGAGCCATTTGACTGCGTCGGCGACCATGGAATTGACACGACTCTGGTCGGTATTGCTGCTCTGCCACCAGTACCCGGTGCCCATGCCCTGCCAGTTTGTAGCATCGGGATCATGCACCCACGTGACGCGACCGGGATTAACGCCTTTTGCCTGGCCGATCGGCATATTGGCAGGAACAGGCAGGTCCGCACGAATAACAGGTTCCGGCATGGTATGTAAGGCGATGAACCCGGCTGCCAGTGCAGTGGACAGGAGTACTGCGGCGATGAAGGTGCGAGCCTGAAAGAAATGTTGTTTCGCTCTCTTTGCGGCGATAGCCGAAGTGACCAGTCCCGCGAGCCAGATTACAAACCCGGACGCCAGCGGAAACGCGGCCCGTTGGCAGGGATAGGCGGCACGGCTTGGTTTGGGAATAACGCGGATCAGGAACCAGACGAGTGCCAGGCACCCTGCAGCCGGCAGCAGACGGTAGATCGAGACCCGATTGAAGCCGGCCGGGATGATTTTTTTCAACCATGTGACAACCAACTGATATGAACGATAAGCCTGCATGTCTCATTCTCCTTCTTTCTAATGAATTGTATTGTAGAAGGAGACGGTTATATACCTCAGTTTGCGCAGGCATTTTGACGATATGCGCGGACAATTCAGATGACAGAATTCAGGGGATGAGATATGACAGAAAATGACAACATGTCATGCCTGTATTGCGGCGCCGGCCTGGCTGACGTCGACGCGGCTTCGCATGTTGTCGAGTACGTTCATGAAGTTGATATAGCTGTCATAGGGTGATTCATAGGGATTGAAATAGCGGTGTACGACGGCGTCGTCGAAATACTTGGTGCACATGTAGTAGAAATGATCACTCGTGGTGAGCAGTCGCCAATGGTGGATGAGCTGTTCGTCGCCGGTTTCCTTGATGCGCTGTTCCATGCGGTACAGTTCGTGCAGTGCGCTGGATTGCATGGCATTACCCAGCCAGGCGGACAGGTCGCGTTCGGTATCGGCCCAGGAGGTCATGTGGGGTACATCGTATTCGCCGACGGGTTCATAGGTTTCCATGCATTCGCTGGGTGTTTTGAAATCGTCATTGTTCGCCAGGACGCAACCGGGCAGTTGTTCGAGGAACTCGAATATCCCGGTGGTCTGCCACTGATGTTCGCCGAAGGTTTCAAAGTCCATGAATAGATTACAGACGTGGCCGGTGCCGTTGATCTGGTTGACCCAGTTTGCGAATTTCTCAGCGGTGAGCGGCCAATCCTTCCAATTGCGATTCGAGAAGCGGAAGGCGATATCATCACTGAGCCGGTAGTTCTTAAGCATCAGCGTCAGTTCGGGTCTGCCGGGTGGGGTATAGAGGTGATTCGGCGAACGATTGTCGAGATGAAAATCAGTGCCTTCTGCGAGCATGCCGATATAGCGATCGAGCCCGGCGATATAGGCGGCCATTTCATTGTTGTATATCAGCTCTGTATTACGGAAGACCGCGGGTTTCTGGCCGAAGAGGTCCTCGATCATGTGGCTGTGCATTTCGACCTGCTGTCGGAACTCATCGCGGCTGTAGAGGAAGGCGAGGCTGTGGTAGTAGGTTTCCGCGAGGAATTCACAGCATCCGGTTTCCGCCAGAGAGCAGAACGAGTCGATGACCTCGGGGCAGGATTGCCTGAACTGTTCGGTGACGCAGCCGCTGAGTGAGAATGAGATACGGAATTCACCTTCATGCCGGTCGATCAGTCGTCGGAGCAACTGGGTTGCGGGCAGGTAGCACTTGTTGGCGACCTTTCTCAGGATTTCGTTATTCCGTTGATCATCGAAATAATGGGTACTGGTCTCGAAGACGCTGTACCTTCTGAGTCTGGGTGGCTGGTGAACCTGGAAGTAGAAACATACAGATGCCATAAAAAGTATCCCGGGCAGTGAGCCGGATCCAGGTCAACAGACACCATGCCCGCCGCCTGTGCAGACACACTATTGTGACGAGTCAGCCGATGGATGCAAGACAGAAATGCTGAGTATGACCAGTCGGCATATTATCGGGCCATGCTGGATTTTAAGTCTGTGTATTGATATGAGTTTATCGTATTCATGGCGGGCGTGATGGCCCGGCGGATGTTCGATTCCCGGCCGGTATCGTTCCAGGTTGGTCCGCGTTTTGTTATTTACAGGTGAACTCGGCTATACTGATGCATTCTGACAGGAGTTGAAAGCACAGAACTGAGAATGGTTTATGCCAGCAAATACCGACATACGACGCCAGTTTATCGAGTATTTCGAATCCCGTTGCGGCCACACGTTCGTGCCCTCATCGCCGGTTGTGCCGTACGATGATCCGACATTGTTGTTCGCCAATGCGGGAATGAACCAGTTCAAGGATGTATTTCTGGGGACCGGAAGCCGGCCATATCACCGGGCGGTAAATACCCAGAAATGTATTCGTGCGGGCGGGAAGCACAATGATCTGGAAGACGTCGGCAAGGACACTTATCACCACACGTTCTTCGAGATGCTGGGCAACTGGTCGTTTGGTGATTATTTCAAGCAGGAGGCGATCACCTGGGCATGGGAACTGCTGGTTCATGTCTGGGGCCTCGATCGGCACCGCCTTCATGCAACAGTCTTCGGCGGCGATGCATCGGACAAGCTTGAACCGGACAGCGAGGCCGCGGAACTGTGGCGGACGATGACCGACATCGACCCCGATCACATTCATTTCTGCGGCAAGAAGGATAATTTCTGGGAAATGGGCGAGACCGGCCCTTGCGGGCCGTGCAGTGAGATTCATATCGATCTGACGCCCGACGGATCAGGCAAGTCCCTGGTCAATGCCGACGACCCGCGTGTGATCGAGATATGGAACCTGGTGTTTATCCAGTACAACCGTGATCGCAACGGTATTCTGTCGCCCCTGCCTGCGAAACACGTTGATACGGGTATGGGTTTTGAGCGAATCTGCGCGGTATTGCAGGGCAAAACGAGTAATTACGATACGGATGTGTTCCAGCCGATCTTCAATGCAATTCGCCAGGTGACGAAGTCGCCGGTGTACGGCGGCAGTTTTGAAAACAAGGTGGATATTGCCTACCGGGTTATTTCGGATCATGTCCGCTGTCTGACGTTCGCTTTAACAGATGGTGCTGTGCCGGGCAATGAAGGACGGAGTTATGTGCTGCGGCGTATTCTCCGGCGTGCGGTTCGTCACGGTCGCCAGACGTTTGGTATGGAAGAACCCTTCCTGTACCGGCTGGTGCCGACGGTTGTCGAGACCATGGGTGATGTCTTTCCTGAACTGAAGGAGAATCCGGATCATGTGACGGATGTAATCCATGAGGAGGAAGAAAGTTTCGGCCGGACGCTGGATCGGGGTATTGCACTCTTTGAGCAGGCGGCCGCCGGCGGATCGGATCGCATCGAGGCGATCGATGCGTTCACGTTGTACGACACGTACGGATTCCCGCTGGACCTGACCCAGGTGATGGCGGCGGAACGCGGCATGCAGGTGGATGTCAACGGTTTCGAGCAGTTGATGGCGGAAGCCCGAGAGCGGTCGCGTGCCGGCGCGGGACAGGCCGATGCGCTCGGGGCGCTGACTGAACTGGTGCAACGTCATGAATTGAAAGCAACGCAATTCACCGGCTATGATCGCTTAGAGGAGGTTTTGAGCGGCAGCGACATCAAACTGTTCAGACTGGATGATCACAGTTATACCCCGGTCGATGCGGCGGAGACTGACGAGCAGGTAGCGGTGGTATTGGATAGAAGTCCGTTTTATGCCGAATCCGGCGGCCAGGTGGGAGACAGGGGCGTGATCGAGTTGACGGGTGGCGGGCGGATCGAGGTGGATGATACTGTCCGGGTCGGCGAAGTGATCTTTCATCTGGGTAAGGTGACGGTCGGGCCGTTTGAACCGATATCTTCGGCGAGATTAACCGTCCAGGTTGATCATGTCAGGCGAATGAAGATCATGGCGAATCATACCAGTACGCATATGCTCAATCATGCGTTGCGTGAGCACGTAAGTGACAAGGCAGATCAGAAAGGCTCACTGGTCGATGATGAGCGATTGCGTTTCGACTTTTCTCATAATGCGGCGATGACGCTTGAAGAGATCGAAAAGGTCGAGGACAGAGTAAACGATATTATCGCAGCCGACCTGCCGGTGTATTTCGATTACGCGCCTCAGGAAGAGGCGTTCCGGATCGAGGGTCTGCGTGCCGTATTCGGCGAGAAGTATCCGTCGGTGGTTCGGATCGTATCAATCGGTTTACCGGTGAAGGATCTGCTTCAGAGCTCGTCTTCGGGCGGAGCGGTTTCAGTTGAATTATGCGGTGGTACGCATATCAGGAAGACGGGTGATGCGGAAGGATTCGTGGTGGTCAGTGAGGAGGCGGTAGCCAGGGGTGTCCGTCGGATTACAGCGATTACCGGCAGGCTTGCCCATCAGTCGGAAGCCCGCGCCCAGATGCTGATTAACCGGTTGGAGGCGCTTCGCCATTACGACGAGCAGGAATATCAGGAGCTGGTCAACCGGATGAATGAACTGTCACAGGCTGTCAATGATGCGATGTTGCCTGCAATCGCGAAGGTGAAACTGCGTGACGGGCTGACGGAGATTCGAGAACGTATCCGTCAGATCGAGAAACAGCAGAACAAGGCGGCCCAGGCTGATATTGTCGGAGTTGCCGGTGAAATAGCAGCGAGAGAAAACGGGCCGGTGATTGTGACCGAGATTGACGGAGCGGACAACGAAGGTCTGCGTATTGCAATGGATGTGATACGTAAGCGTCATCCGGACTCGGCGATGCTGCTGGCAGCGGTGGGAGATGGCAAGGTATGGTTCGTCGCATCCGTTCCGAAGTCGATGATCAGCCAGGGGCTGAAAGCCGGGGACTGGGTGCGAGAGGTAGCGAAAGCCGCCGGTGGCGGCGGCGGCGGCAGGCCGGACATGGCCCAGGCAGGCGGCAAGGACCCGTCGAAACTGGCGGAAGCACTGGAAGTGGCGAGAGACTACGCCGCCGCGAAAGTTAACTGAAATCTAACAATCCGGTTTCCTTTATGATGCAAAGTATTCACGATGGCGATTATTAATCATCATTATCTCAAGCTGAAGGCTGGTTATCTCTTCCCGGAAATCGAACGTCGGGTCAAGGCATATGCGGCGGAACATCCGGAAGCGAAGATCATCCGGCTGGGTATTGGCGATGTGACGGAGCCGCTGCCACAGGCGTGCGTTGTGGCCATGTACAAGGCGGTCGATGACATGGCCGACCGGGAATCGTTCAAAGGTTACGGCCCATCGGAGGGATACGCATGGTTGCGTGAGAAAATCGTCGAGTGGGATTTTCACAAGCGTGGTTGCGAGATCGATGCGGATGAGATTTTTGTTTCGGACGGTTCGAAGTGTGATACCAGCAATGTACTGGATATCCTTGGTCCGGATAATACGGTGGCCGTGGTGGATCCGGTATATCCCGTTTATGTCGATACCAATGTCATGGCGGGTCATACGGGCGAAGCGGGTGACCGTGGTGAATACGCGGGGCTGGTGTATCTGCCCGCGACTGCGGAGAACGATTTTAAGCCGGAGTTGCCCGATCGGCCGGTGGATGTCATTTACCTGTGTTATCCGAACAATCCTACAGGCGCTGTTGCGGACAGGTCGGCGCTGGCGAAGTGGGTGCAATACGCACGCGAGCATAAGAGTCTGATACTGTTCGATGCGGCGTACGAGGCCTATATTACCGATCCCGCCATACCCCATTCGATTTACGAGATCGACGGTGCACGGGAAGTGGCGATCGAATTTCGCAGTTTTTCGAAAAATGCCGGTTTCACAGGCGTACGATGTGCGTATACGGTGGTGCCCCGCTCACTCATGGGACGCACGCAGGACGGCAGCGAGGTCTCGTTGCACAGGTTATGGCAGCGTCGCCAGTCGACCAGGTTCAATGGCGTCTCTTATATTGTGCAGCGTGGTGCGGAGGCGGTGTACAGTGAGGAAGGGCGAGAACAGGTCAGAACACTGGTCGATTTCTACATGGGTAATGCGCAGATCATACGCGAGACACTGACGGAACTGGGTATGCAGGTCTACGGAGGATCGAATGCACCGTATGTGTGGATCCGAACGCCGGCGGGCCAGTCGAGCTGGTCATTTTTCGATCGGCTGTTGCACGATGTTCACGTGGTCGGTACGCCCGGCAGCGGATTCGGCGCTTCCGGTGAAGGGTATCTGCGGATCAGTGCGTTCAACAGTCGTGAAGCTGTGGAACAGGCGATGGCACGGATGGGCGAGAAGCTTACCGTTTTAAAATGACAGGATGCCATGAACGAACAGGCCGATTTTCATTTCGATCATGAAGTGAACTTGTTTCTCGGTTCATGTCGAACCGCCGGTCTGGCGACGGTGGATGAAACGGGTCGGCCGTGTGCGGCGAATATACAGTTTGTGCATGATGACCGGTTTCAACTGTTCTTCGTATCGAGTCCCGAGGCGACCCACAGTCGGAATATGAGCCGGAGCCATCTGGCAGCCATGAGTATCTACGCTCACGACGATCGGGGCCAGAATATCCACGATCTGCAGATGCAGGGTACCGTGGAATCGGTGGCCGAGTCGGAACGCTGGCATCATGTATGGGAACTGTATACGGGCAAGTTTTCCTTTATCGCTGCCATGCCGCAGTTCGCGGAGCTCATCCAGCAGCAGCAGTTCTATTGCTTTTCACCCGTCTGGATGCGATGGGTCGATAACCGCCGCGGCTTCGGCTGGAAATATAAAAAAACCCTGACGCACCTGTAGGCCGGGCTTCAGCCCATCTTATCACCGCCCTTATTGAAAAAGGCTTTCTATTATGAAGGGATCCTCTGATATATCACCCGAGATCTTGCAATACATTCCTCTGATCCGTGAATATATCCACAGTAATTATCATTCCATGTACCGTGCAAGCGGTGAAGCGATGAACTATCCCTTCTTTACCCCCGGCAGCGCTGATTATCCCGACCAGCTCTGGGATTGGGACAGTTGGTGGTGCAATATCGCACTGCGGCAGGTGTTGATCGAACTGGACGATCCGGCCGAATATGAAAAAGCAAGGCCGTATGAACGCGGATGCATATTGAACTTTCTGGATTACAGCGGCATGGACGGCTGGATACCGGTTTATATCAACCGTTACGGTTGTGAGAAGCCTCGGAATATCTACGAATATAACATGCATAAACCCTGCCTCGCGCAGCATGCGGCCTTTCTCGTCAGACAGGATGGCGGCGACGCGGAGTGGCTTCGGGCGCCGTTTTATCATCTCCAGACTTTCATCAATAACTACCGTAACCATCATCGCCATACCTGTGGCCTGTATTACTGGCAGAATGATGCGCATATCGGCGTGGATACTGATCCGTGTACTTACTTCCGGCCGCCGAAGAGCAGCGGTTCGATCTATCTGAACTGCCTGATGGTTCGCGAGCTGGAGGCGATGGTTTACCTCTGCGATTGTTTGAATCTGCATGAGCCGGGTCGGCAGTACCGGCGTGATGCGGATCATCTATCGGCGTCGATACGGGAGTATTGCTGGGATCCGTGGCTTCGTTTCTATTTCAGTGTTGACCTGAACCTGGTATCCATTGATCAGTTTGAAACCGGGCAACTGCATTTCGGCCAGCCTCGTGATTGGCCGTGTTTGATCCAGCGAATCGGCGTGTGGAGTGGTTTTCTTGCACTATGGGCGGGCGTTGCCGGGCAAGAGCAGGCAGAGACGATCGCGGCGCATTATCGGGATGATCGTACGTTCAGTTCCCCCAGCGGCGTCCGGTCACTATCGAAGCTGGAGAAGATGTACAACCTGCGGGCGTCCGGTAATCCGTCGCCGTGGCTTGGGCCGGTTTGGGGAATCGCCAATTACATGACGTGGCGAGGATTTCTGCGGTACGGCCTGGAGAATGAATCGCGTGATTTGGCGGAAAAGACCATCGTGCTCTTCGGTCGGGACATTCAGCGATTCGGTGCCATGCATGAATGTTATGAACCGGAGACCGGCGAGCCGATACTGAACAGGGGGTTCCAGAGCTGGAACCTGCTGGTTTTGAATATGATCAACTGGCTTGAGGGCCGGCCGGTGATTGAAGAATAAGGGGAGGGAGGGTTTCCTGACCCGCTTCGAATTTGTCAGGCAGCATGCGGACAGAATGTCCACGCACCGTTTTATGGCAATACTCCAGGATCATTACGAACGCAAATATGCTCACGAAGTGGATGCTTCCGCGATCGAAAGTATTTCGCATGTGACATCACCTGTCACGCGGTATGAAGCGGTGGTGAAGTTTTTCCCTCGCTATTTCAAAGGTGGTGCAATTCTTGAAATCGGTGCCGGCAGCGGCAGCGTTGCAAAGACATTGCTTGAATCCGATCTTGCCGTTTCCAGTTACACGCTCAGCGACATCAGCCTGCCGCGTATCGAGGGCCTCAAAAAGAACCTGCATGATGATCGCGTGTCGATTCTCAAACTGGATGCGGAGCATATACCTGAAAGCGAATACGGCCGATATGATGCCGTGATGATGATCGCACTGATCGAGCATCTGCTCGATCCGCTGCGTGCCATGCAGCATATCCGCAAGCTGCTCAAACCCGGCGGGTTCGTGTATATCGATACGCCGAACATTGCAAAGTATTCACGTAGGTTGAAGCTTCTGATGGGTCGGTTTCCCTCAACGGCGTCGAAAAATGAAGGGCTGGCCACCTATGCCGGCCAGCCTGTTGATTTGTATGATGAAGGTCATCTTCATTATTTTACTTACCGGTCACTTTCTCGCATGCTGACAGAACGTTGCGGCTTTTCGCGTATTTTCAAACACGGCTATCCGACCGGCTGGATGCCGCTGGGGCCGCAAATACACAATCTTCTCGCAGATGCTCTACCGGAACTGTTTTCAGAACTTGTGGTTGTCGCGTATTGAAATTGCCTACAAGTTCCGCGGCCTGGCGCCCCACCGCATTTTATGAGCGAGCATTTTCCAATAGTTCCACTCGGGGTTATGTATGAGTGTGATATGTTTCGGATATTTTGAAATGCGGATCTGCTGACCGGCTTCCACGGCACAGGAGATCTGACCGTCGATCACCAGCGTAGTTCCTTCGTTCGCTCGTTGAATTGCAAGCCATGTTTCGCAGGTTGCGCTGTAAACGATCGGGCGGAACGCCAGGGTGTGAGGCAGCAGTGCTGATACGCACAGGCAGTTCGTGTTCGGGCTGACAATCGGGCCGCCGGCTGAAACGTTGTATGCGGTCGAGCCGGTGGGGGTTGCGATGATGATCCCGTCGCCGGTTATGGTGGTTTCACTGGTCCCCGAGGCGCGTGGCTCGATGGCGAGTTCAATTTCGATCATCCGATAGGGAGGCCCTGAAGTGACAACAAGGTCGTTCATTGCAATCGATCGGAACAGCGGCTCGGGCATGTCGCCGTTGATGCCCCATTCCGGGCTACCGGCGGGAAACAGCTCGATTTGAATCAGCAGACGTTCACTTTCACTGATGCGGCCTTGCGTGATGTCATCCCAGTACTTTCTGACCGTTTCGATTGAGAATTCAGCGATGAAGCCGAGTTTACCGAAATTGACGCCCAGTAGCGGAATATGCCGGTCGATCATGATCCTCGCCTGCGACAGCATCGTTCCGTCGCCACCGAGTACGATAGCGAGATCGGCATCCGGCAGATTGGCTGCCTGTTCAAGTGTCATGTTGCAGGTATCGGACTCTGCAACGATTTCAGCTCGCTCACGCAGCCAGGGTAGAAAGTCCCTGAGCGCTTCTACGACCTGGTGTTTTTGCATGTTGGCAAGTATAAGCACCCGTGTCTGGTTATCGCCACTGTTCATACCGGCTCCTTTTGCTCCGGTCCCGGCAATAGTTTAGCTTATTTGACCTGGCGATGTGAATCGCGGGATCGTGGATCAGCGATAGTGGCGGGGCCATCAGAAGGTTGTACTGGTTCGAATGTGGAAAAACGCCGAAAGTGATAACAGAAAGGTGATCCGTGCAGGCGCTGACTTATAATAACAATCAGGTGAAGTTGAATCCGAAGCTGCCGGTGCCCGAACCCGGACCCGGTGAGGTGCTCATCAGGCCGACGCTGATGGGTGTTTGTTCCACCGATCTGGAAATATGCCGGGGTTATATGGACTTCGATGGCGTGCTCGGACACGAGTTCGTCGGCGTTGTCGACAATGCGGCGGATAAAGCAGGCAAGAAATGGGTAGGGAAACGCGTGGTGGGTTCGATCAATTGTGTTTGCGGCCGATGCGATATGTGCCGTGCCGGTCTGAAGGAACATTGCCGTAAGCGTACCACGCTGGGCATCTCCGGTCGTGACGGCTGCTTCGCCGGGGCATTCACCCTGCCCGCGATCAATCTGTTCGAAGTGCCCGAGAACATCGATGACGACCACGCCGTCTTCACCGAACCGCTTGCGGCGGCGTTTCAGATTCTCAGGCAACTGACCATCGAGGGCCGGCCATATATCACCGTACTTGGAGATGGGCGGCTCGGTCTGCTCTGTGCGCAGGTCATGACCCAGCTCAATGCGACGGTCAGGTTGGTCGGCAAGTACCCTGAAAAACTCCAGCTCTGCGAGAAGTGGGGCGTCAAGCACCGCCTGCTCGAGGAAGTGGGATTCAGGCAGGACCAGGATATCGTCGTCGATTGCACTGGATCAGCCGAAGGACTGGTGACCGCCATGGAGATGGTCCGGCCTCGCGGCACGATTGTTCTGAAAACCACCGTTTCGCCGGATGCTGTTCAAAAACCAATCGATCTTTCACCGCTGGTGATTCACGAAATCAAACTCATCGGCAGCCGCTGCGGGCCGTTCCGTGATGCACTCGATGCTCTCTCGGCTCAGAAGATCGATGTGGTCAGCCTGATCAGCCGCCGGATGAAACTTGCCGATGGCGTCGATGCACTCAAAACAGCCTCCAGGCCGGGTGTGATCAAAGTACTGCTTGAGCCGTGATATTTCAATAATCGTGTACACGTGTACTGATCAATCATTTCAGATTATTCCGGTTACGATCATAACTATCACAATAATCGCAATGCCGATCCGGTAATAACCGAACAGTTCCATGCCGTGCCGGTTCAGATATGAGACCATCCACTTCACAGCGAGCACGGCGGAGATGAAGGCAAAGAGGAACCCGAGAACCATTTCGGTGGGATTGTAATAACGGAGCATTTCCTCACCATGTTTCATCGCGTCGTAACATGTCGCTGCGCCGAGTGTGACGACGCCCAGCAGAAAGGAAAACTCGACCGCCGCGGCGAGGCGAAGTCCGACCAGCAGGCCGCCGACAATGGTAATCAGTGAACGTGAAACACCCGGCCACATGGCAATACACTGGGCGAAGCCGATGACGAGTGCCAGCCGCCATGTCAATTCGTCCAGCTCCCGGCCGGTTCGCATGGACCCGGTTGCGGGTCGTCTCGCGTAAGCGACGCCGAGAATCGCAGCGCCTCCCACGAACCAGGCGATGACAATCGGCCACACGCCGAACAGGTAATGCTTGATCAGGTCATTCAATGCTAGCCCGATGACAGCCGCCGGCATGAAACCAGCGATAATATTGACTGTCATATCAAGCCCGGCGGAATCTTTTCCCATCAAGCCGGCAAACATCTGTTTCACTCGCCGGTAATACAAACCCAGAACGGCGACAATCGCGCCGCCCTGAATACAGATGGCGTACGCATCGGCAGCGGCTTTGGCCTGATCATCCTCGACGCCGATTCCGAGCAGTTTCTGAACCACCACCAGGTGGCCGGTGGATGAGACCGGCAGGTATTCTGTCAGTCCTTCAACAATGCCCAGTATGACGGCCTGCCACCAGTTCATCAGCTTGGTTCCTTCAGTGAAAGACGAAAATCCTACCACGGCCGGACTGTGCCTGTCTCGTACGGTGGTATGTTTTTAAACCTGAATCCTTGATTTACACGATAAACAAATGTATCATCATTTCATCCGGATATTAGGATGATTAAATTGGGCACTATAAAGTCTACAATTTAAAGAAAATAGATGAGTCTAACATGTGGGATTCATCATAATGATTGTCGGACAAAGGAAACAGGACTTGCAGGTGAGCAGTCGATTTGAACAGGAACTGAAACGCAGGGTGCTGGTTTTTGACGGCGCCATGGGAACATCGATACAGCAGTTCGATCTTGATCTGGATCGTGATTATCTGGGTAAGGAGAACTGTTCGGAGGTATTACTGCAGACCCGGCCGGATGTGATTACCTGGATCCATGAATCGTATCTGAAAGTCGGCGCCGACGCGGTGGAAACTGATACCTTCGGTGCTAACCGGCTGGTGCTTGCCGAGTTCGATATGGTGGATCAGGCATACCAGCTCAATAAGACGGCCGCCGAGCTTGCCCGCGAGGTATGCGATCGTTACAGCACCAGTGACAAGCCGCGGTTCGTGATCGGTTCCATCGGGCCGGGGACGAAACTGCTGACGCTCGGCCACACGACCTGGGAGCTGATGTTTGACAGTTACGCTGAGCAGGCGAAAGGTTTGATCGATGGTGGTGCGGATGTACTGTTGATTGAGACGGCCCAGGATCTGCTTCAGGTGAAATGCGCGATCAACGCTTGTATCGAGGCGCTGAAACGATGTGGTAAAACAGTCAGTGATGTGCCGGTGATGGTCCAGGTGACGGTTGAGACCACGGGGACGATGCTGCTCGGCACGGATATCGCCGCCGCGGCGACGGCGCTCAAGCCGTTTCCCATCCTGTCGCTCGGGATGAACTGTGCGACGGGTCCGGTGGAAATGGCCGAGCATGTGAACTGGCTGGGCAGCTACTGGCCGCGTGTGATCAGTCTGTTGCCCAATGCCGGGCTGCCGGTTCTGGTGGACGGCAGGACGGAATATCCGCTGAAGCCCGGTCCGTTCGCTGAAAAGGTGGTTGAATATATCGAGCGTGCAGGCGTCAATATTGTCGGCGGATGTTGCGGCACGACGCCGGAACATATCGCCGAACTGGTTCGCAGTGTGGGCTCGCGTGAATCTGTCAGGGTCGGCAAGCAGCCGCTGAAGCCGGGTTGCAGTTCCCTGTACAGTACCGTGGAGTACCGGCAGGAGAGTTCCATTCTGAATGTCGGTGAACGGACAAATGCGTCGGGTTCCCGTGCATTCAAGCGACTGCTCGAGTCGGAGGCCTGGGATGAGATGGTCAGTCTTGCCCGTTCTCAGATGCGTGAAGGTTCGCATCTGGTTGATATCAACGTGGATTACGCAGGTCGGGATAATCCTGCCGACATGGCCGAGTTCGTCGGTCGTGTTGTCCAGCAGGTGAATGTACCACTGATGCTCGATTCGACACAGCCCGCCACCATCGAGGCGGGGTTGAAACGTGCGCCCGGCAAATGCCTGATCAACTCGGCCAACCTTGAAGAAGGTGAAGAGAAGTTCGCTGCTTTGTGCGATCTTGCCCGCAGGTATGGTGCCGGCCTGGTACTCGGTACCATCGATGAAGACCCCGAAGAAGCCATGGCACGCACCGCGGATCGAAAAGAAGCGATTGCCGCACGAATGCATGAACTGGCGACGAAGCATTACGGCCTGGCCGAGGAAGATCTGTTTTTTGATCCGCTGGTTCTGCCCGTTTCAACGGGGATGGAGAAGGATCGGCGAAGTGCATTGGAAACCATCGAAGGTACTCGCCGTATTGCCCGGCGTTTTCCGAATTGTCAGTTGACCTGCGGCGTTTCCAACGTCAGTTTCGGACTCAAACCGGCGGCCAGGCAGGTGCTCAACAGTGTCTTTCTGAATGAACTGATCGAGGCGGGGATGGTCAGTGCGATAGTTCATGTGACCAAGTTGCTGCCTCGCACCCGGATCAGTGACGAACGCCTGCAGGCGGCGCTTGATCTGATCTATGATCGCAGGGCCGATGAGCCTGTCACGCTTCGCGACGGCAACAGGACGACTGACCCGCTTCAGATTTTCATCGATCTTTTCGCCGACGCCCAGGCACAGACGGCTCCGGCGAAACAGGATATCAGCCGGCTTGCTATTGAAGAGCGGTTGCAACGTCACATCATTGACGGTGAAAAACAGGGACTGATCGAAACACTCGATGAAGCAAAACTGAAGTACACCCCGATCGAGATCATCAATGATCATCTGCTTGCGGGAATGAAGGTAGTCGGCGAGATGTTCGGTTCCGGCCGGATGCAGCTTCCCTTTGTTCTCCAGTCGGCGGAAGTGATGAAAGCAGCGGTCACATATCTCGAACAATTCATGGAAAAAGTGGAAGGCCAGAGCAAGGGCTCGATCGTTCTGGCTACCGTTAAGGGTGACGTGCATGATATCGGTAAGAACCTGGTGGATATCATTCTGAGCAATAATGGTTTTACCGTGTATAACATCGGTATCAAGCAACCGATCAATACGATTATTGAAGCATGGGAGCGTCACCGTGCTGATGCCATCGGTCTGTCGGGACTGCTGGTGAAGTCGGTGGCGATCATGGAGCAGAACCTGCACGAGTTGAACGACCGTGCTATTCGTATACCGGTTCTCCTTGGTGGTGCGGCGTTGTCGAAGCACTATTGCGACAGTCATCTTCGCGGTATTTACCGCGGCCGGGTCTATCATGGCCGCGACGCTTTTGAAGGATTGCGGATTATGGACCATTTGACCAGCGGCAAGTTGGTCGAGCTGGATAATGAAATCGACCGACGGCTTGAAAAACGTGCGAAGGTCGAATCGAAACTACAGGCAAAGGCGCCTCAGAAATCGGATGGCGCAACCGCCGGGATGGTGAAATCCGAGCCGCAAGTCACAAGCGACGTCATGATTCCACAGCCGCCGTTTTGGGGCGTCAGGGTTGTGACGTCCGTTCCGCTCGATCAGGTTTATCCCTACATCAATGAAGTGGCGCTCTTCCGCGGCCAGTGGCAGTTTAAAAAAGGATCACTGACCGAAGAACAATATCGACGCCAGCTCGAGGATGATGTGAAGCCGCTGTTCGAACAGCTCAAGCATCGGATGAGAGCGGAGAATATCCTTCAGCCGTGTGTGGTGTATGGCTATTTTCCTTGTAACAGCAAAGGCGGCGATCTGATCATTTACGACCCCGACGATCATCAGCATGAGATCGAACGATTTACTTTTCCGCGCCAGTCGAAGGGGAAGGGGCAGTGTATCAGCGATTTCTTCCTGCCGGTAGATGCCGGCAGGCATGACGTCATCGGTTTGCATTGCGTAACCGTCGGCAGCGAAGTCAGCCGGTTGTCGAGAAGTCACTTTGAAGCGAATGATTACAGGCAGTATCTCTACATCCACGGTCTTGGTGTCGAGACGGCCGAGGCGATGGCGGAGTTATGGCATAAGCGTATGCGTCAGGAGCTGGGTATCGATATCGAGGACGCTGCGAATATCCGTGACCTGTTCACCCAGCACTACCGTGGATCACGGTACAGTTTCGGATACCCCGCATGTCCCGATCTGTCGGATCAGGAAAAGCTCTTCCGGTTGCTTCAGCCGGAAAGAATCGGCTGCAGGCTGACGGAGAACTGGCAGATCGATCCTGAACAGTCGACCTCAGCGATTGTCGTGCATCATCCGCAGGCGAAGTATTTCAGTGTGTAGCTGTGTCCGTTTATCCGCCAATACCATTGCGGCCCATTTTATAAGTTGGTTTTATATTACGATTGTCTGTTATTTGTAAAAGCAGCGCCGTGATGCTAGAATTAGAAGGATTTGTGCATGTAACACAATTGAATGAGATGAACTTATGACAGGACATGATCCGGAGGCTGGAAGATGCCGAGGATAGACTCTGATAAATGTGAAGCATGCGGGACCTGTGTGAGGCTCTGCCCCATGGGGGCGATATATATCGGCGATGATAAAGTGGCGCATGTCGATCTGGTACGATGTGATACGCCCGGCTGCGAAGTCTGCATGGTTGCGTGCATCAACAATGCGATCCGTTGCGATGAAGCGCCACCAGCGAATGATGAACAACAGTAATCTGTTTGAAAATTATGAATCAATATGAGGTCAACCCATGACTGTTGCCGGTATCCATAGTGAATTCAGCGAAATAATTGACAGCCATGACCGCGGCCGGGACAACCTGATTCCCATTCTACAGGATGTGCAGGATCGGTACGGGTATATCTCGGAATCGGCGCTTTACACGGTTGCGGAATACCTCGATCTGTCGGCCAATGATGTTTACGGTGTGGCGACGTTTTACAGTCAGTTCCGATTCACTCCGCCGGGTGAGCATCAGATCAAAGTCTGTCAAGGTACTGCCTGTCACGTCCGGGGCAGCCGACTTATCACCGAGGAACTGTCACGCAAGCTCGGGATCGAGCCGGGTCAGACCACGGGTGATCAGAAATTCAGCCTCGAGCGCGTGGCGTGTTTCGGCTGTTGTGCCTTGGCTCCGGCGGTTGATATCGACGGCAGAATTCATGGCCGGCAGTCGCCGAGAAAAGTGGCCAGGCTTCTTGAAGGATTGGCGTGATGCAATATGAGCAGTTGAAACAGGAAGCGGTCGGGCAGTGGCGACGGTTCAATCGGTCGGATCGGAACCGTGTCCTGATCGGATCGGCGAGTTGCGGCCGCGCCGCCGGGGCACTGGAAGTGCTGGAAGCGTTCAGAAATGAATTGAAGAAACAGGGCATAGCGGATCAGACCGATATTGTCGAAGTCGGTTGCCTTGGTCTATGTTACGCCGAGGTGCTGGTCGAGATTCAAGCGGTTAATCTGCCGCCGATACTCTATCAGCAGGTTCAACCCAGGCAGGTGGCATCGCTGGTGCAATCGCATATCGTCGGCGGCGAACCGGTTTCAAAGCAGGCGATGGCGGTGATGAACGGGCAGGCGATCAATGGTATGCCGCGGTTCGAGCAGATGCCCGTCATTGAACATCAGACGCGAATTGTGCTGCGTAACTGCGGGCGGATCGATCCGACTGACATCCAACACTATATTGCCGTGGGCGGCTACAGCGGGCTGGCGAAGGCACTGACAATGACCAGCGAAGAGGTGATTGTTGAAATGACCGAATCCGGTCTTCGCGGACGCGGTGGAGCGGGATTTCCCACGGGTAAGAAGTGGCAGTTCGCACGCCAGTCGCCCGGCGATGAAAAATACGTTATCTGTAACGCCGATGAAGGTGATCCCGGCGCGTTTATGGACCGGGCCGTGCTCGAAGGTGATCCCCACGCCGTGCTCGAAGGTCTGGTGATTGCCGGTCGGGCGATCGGCGCGACCGGCGGTTACATCTATGCGAGGGCGGAATATCCGCTGGCAATCGAACGCCTTGAAAACGCGATCCGGCAGGCACGGCGGTGCGGATTGCTCGGTGACGATATTCTCGGTAGCGGGTTCAACTTTGATGTGAAGATCAAGAAGGGTGCCGGTGCGTTCGTTTGCGGCGAAGAAACTTCGCTTATGGCGTCCATCGAAGGCAAACGCGGCATGCCCATGCCGCGACCGCCGTTTCCCGCACAGTCCGGGCTGTTCGGCAAGCCGACGAATATCAATAATGTGGAAACGCTAGCGTCCGTCTCGGCCATCATGGAAAAAGGGGCCGAGTGGTATCAACAGTACGGGACTGAAAAAAGTCGGGGTACCAAGACCTTTGCACTTGCCGGTAAAATCCGCAACACCGGCCTGATCGAGGTGCCGCTGGGGATCAGGCTCGGGACGATAATCGATCAAATCGGCGGCGGCGTACCGAACGGCAAACGCCTCAAGGCCGTGCAGACCGGCGGACCATCCGGCGGGTGTATACCCGCGGATAAACTTGATATCCCCGTTGATTATGAACATCTCGCCGAGGTCGGCTCAATCATGGGGTCAGGCGGGATGATTGTAATGGACGAAGACGCCTGCATGGTTGATGTCGCGAAATATTTCCTCTCCTTTACGGAGCAGGAATCCTGCGGCAAGTGTATTCCCTGTCGCATGGGTACGCAGCATCTGCTGAGGATATTGACCGATATCACCGAAGGACGGGGCACAGACCAGGATATCCAAACACTGAATAAACTCTGTGATACGGTGAAAAACGGGTCACTATGCGGGTTGGGACAGACGGCGCCGAACCCGGTTATGACGACATTACGCTATTTCAGAGAAGAATATGAGCGTCATGTTCGTGATCACAAGTGTGACGCCGGGGTCTGTCGCAATCTGATTACATTCGAAATCGACCCTGAACTGTGTCTCGGGTGTATGCTATGCGCGGGTCACTGTCCGGTGGATGCGATCAAAGGTGAAAAGGGTAGCCCGCATGTGATTGTGCAGGAAAATTGTATCCGCTGCGGATCGTGCCGCGATGTCTGCCGGTCCAATGCGGTACTGGTGAAGTAATAATCTGTTACAGGCGTGATAATGAATACGATAACGCTGACAATCGATGGGACGAAAGTCACCACCCGAGGCGGCCGCACCGTGCTCGAAGCGGCACGTGAAGCGGGAATTAGCATACCGACGATCTGCGAGCATCCGAAGCTGCCCAATTACGGGGGATGCCGCATGTGTGTTGTCGAGATCGACGGTATCCGGGGATACCCGACTTCCTGTACGACGCCTGCGACGGAAGGCATGGTGGTACGGACACAGACGGTTGCATTGAACCAGTTGCGCAGTCGGACACTCGAGCTGATGCTCGCCGGTCATCCGAATGCCTGCCTGGTCTGTGACGACCGTGAGGAATGCGAGAAGCTTCGAACCAGGCCGGTCAAGGCCACGCGGGCCACACGGTGCATGACGTGCAGTAACCGGTCACATTGTGATGTGCGGGTCATGGCGGCGGATCGGAATATCCAGGATATGAACCTGCCGACACAGTACGCGAAATACAAGGTCGACCACGATGATCCGTTTATCGATCGCGATCACAATCTCTGTATTCTGTGCGGGCGATGCTGGCGCATCTGTGAACAGTTGCACGGCAAGCCGGCGATCAGTGTGGTCGATCGCGGGCGGTGGGCCAGGGTGTCGACAGCATTTGAAACAAGCTATGTGAATTCCGGTTGCACGTTCTGCGGTGCGTGTATCGATATCTGCCCGACGGGTACTCTGACCGATCGATATGCAAGATGGTACGGCAAGGCCGAGGACGATCAGACGCTGTCCACCTGCTCGATATGCCCGGAAGGCTGCGAGCTGAAACTGGGTACGGACAATCGCCGACTGATTTTCAGTCAGATGGTTGAACTGGACAAAGCGTTTCGCCTGTGTGCCATCGGCCGGTTTGCCTGGCCGCAGCTTGTCAATTCAACCGACCGGTTGCGGAAGGTCATGGTAAGGGATCATGGCGAACTGATCGGCGCAGGTTGGGCCGATGGCATTACCGTGGTGGCCGAACAGCTTCAGCAATACCGCGGCGGGGAGTTCATCTGTATTTACAACGGATCCGACAGTCGTGAGACACGGTTCATGTACCAGCGATTTGCAGAGGAAGTCATGGGCGGCAGGTCCATATGCGTACCTGCCGGTGAGATGATGCCGGATGACGCGATCGCAGCGATAGCAAGTGGTCGATACAAAGCTGCCATGGTTGCAGGTGATTATCTCGACGAGAAGATGTTCGATCAGCTTGATTATGTGGTTCTCCTGGACAGCTTCCGGTCGGCGTCAGCAGAGATGGCCGACGCCGTGATGCCCGTAGCGATTCTGAGTGAAGTCGATGGTACGTTTCAAGGTCGCAGTGGCGAGGTGAATCGAATCAATCCGGCAACCGATCCACCGGGCGATGCACGCAGCGAGTCGGCGATTCTTGCAGATCTGTTCGAGGCCATGGATGCAGGTAACGCAGGTTTTGCCGGCATTCCGGAAATCACCGCCCTGGTCGGCGATCATGATCAGCCGCAGTCGTCAGTCGACGGAAGCCCGCGTGACCACATCAGCCACCTGCCACAGCGGTTCCGCGGCCATCTGCTGGCCGATCATGTTCCTGCACTCAAGCAACTGGGTCTTGAAACGGGCCGGCAGGTGAAGAAGCCGGTAACGGTCGACGGTTTCAGTGTAATAGCGAAGCTAGAGGTCGTGCCCAATTTCCATATGATCACAATTCACGCACCGGCGATTGCGAAATATGCGAAACCCGGCCAGTTCGTGATTGTCATGGTGGATGAAACATCCGAGCGTACGCCGTTTACACTCGTGGACTGGCATGCATCCGAAGGGACTATTGATATCGTCATCGAGGAAGTCGGCCGATCGAGCCGCGAACTGGCGCAATTGCAGACCGGCGATGCCGTCGCGCATGTTTCGGGGCCGCTTGGTCTGCCGCTGCCGGTCAAGCAGTACGGCACGGTCGTTATGGGCGGTGGTTGCTATGGTATCGGGGCGATCTATCCGCTGGCCAAGGCGCTGAAGCAGGCTGGTAATCGTGTGATTATCGTCATGGAAGCATCGAGCAGCTTTATGTTGTACATGGTCGAAAAGCTCGATGCCGTATGTGACAAGCTGATCGTGGCAACCAAGGACGGCAGCAGTGGAATCAAGGGCGGCGTGCCTGGACTTTTCGTTGATCTGCATGAAGCGGAAACAAGTATCGACCAGTACATCGCTATTGGCTGTACATTCATGATGCGGAAGGCTTCTGAAATGACGAAGCCGCTGGGTGTACCGTTGCTGGTCGCACTGAATCCGATCATGGTCGACGGTACCGGCATGTGCGGTGCGTGTCGTGTCTCGGTTGGTGACGAGACACAATTCGCTTGTGTCGACGGACCGTTTTTCAATGGTCATGAAGTCGACTGGGATGAACTGTTCTACCGGCGGGCCGCTTACGCCCGGACGGAAATCCAGGCCATTCCGCAGGATGCCGGAGTGCATCACGTGTGTGAACATGAAAAGATCGGCCATGCGAAATTACGCGTGTCGGCGACCGCGATGGGAACGCAGGTATAAAGACGATTTACATACTCATTACCGAGGATTGATACGTGACCATGATGGACCAGGAAAACAAGCCGAATGTGAAACCGTCGCGGCCGGACCGGCAGCCGATGCCCGAGCAGTCGCCGCAGCGGCGTGTGCATAACTATGATGAAGTGCCGAAAGGCTATTCGCCGGAGACGGCGATGATCGAGGCATCGAGGTGTCTGCAGTGCAAGAAGCCGAAGTGCGTGATGGGATGTCCGGTCAGTATCGACATCCCCGGTTTCATTGGGCTGATCGCCGAGGGGAAATTCGAAGACGCGGCCCTCAAACTCAAGGAGCAGACAGCATTGCCGGCCGTCTGCGGCCGGGTCTGTCCACAGGAATCCCAGTGCGAGGCGGAATGTATTCTGAGTAAGAAATCCGATCCCGTGGCCATCGGCCGACTTGAACGATTCGTCGCCGATTACGTCCGCACGCGTGGATTGGAACCGAAGCCTCAGCTTCCGGAACCGACCGGTAGAAAGATCGCCGTTATCGGCGCAGGACCGGCGGGGATTACCGTAGCAGGTGATCTGGTCAGGTTAGGTCATCAGGTCGTGATGTATGAGGCTCTTCATCTGCCGGGTGGTGTGCTCATGTACGGCATTCCCGAGTTCCGCCTGCCCAAGCAGATCGTTCAGTATGAGATCGCTTTTCTCAAGGAACTCGGCGTAACAATTCATACCGACTACGTTATCGGGAAGACGGAAACTATACAGGAATTGCTTGATGAAGAAGGTTACGACGCCGTGTTCGTCGGTTCCGGTGCGGGACTTCCCATGTTCCTCGGGATACCGGGCGAAAATGCTATCGGGGTATTTTCATCGAACGAGTTTCTCACCCGCTCGAATCTGATGAAATCATTCCAGTTCCCCCAATACGGTACTTCGCCGGTCACGGCAGCGCACATCATCACTGTGGGCGGGGGGAACGTTGCGATGGACTCGGCCAGGACGGCGTTGCGAATGGGCTCGAAGTCGACCGTCGTCTACCGGCGTGCACGCGAACAGATGCCGGCTCGCGAGGAAGAAATTCATCATGCAGAGCAGGAAGGCGTCGATTTCCAGTTGCTGACCAACCCTGTTCGCGTTCTGACCAATGACCGTAACGAAGTGATCGGGATGGAATGTCTTCGCATGGAGCTCGGTCCACCTGATGATTCCGGTCGGCGCCGGCCCGTTCCCGTTGAAGGCAGTAATTTTAATATCGATTGCGATGCGGTAGTGATATCCATCGGCAACAAGCCGAACCCGCTGATTCCGCAAACTTCGCCTGACCTGAAAACCACCCGCTGGGGTACGATCGAAGTGAATGAAAAGACCATGGAGACCGCCATTCCCGGTGTTTTTGCAGGTGGCGACGTAGTCTCCGGTGCCGCAACCGTCATCAGCGCCATGGGTCAGGGTAAAATCGCTGCACGCAGCATCCACCAGTACGTCATGCAAAGTTGAACTTGACAGGCTTTCTTCCGACGGTTACTCACTGTTCATTCTGGATTTCTTTCTGAATGTAGAGGGTGATTGCCCCGCGTATTTTCGAAATGCATTCGACAGTTGCGATGCGTCGTAAAACCCGCACTTGCGAGCAATGGCCGCCATCGACAGATCTGTACGGACCAGCAGATTCCTTGCCATACTCACACGTACGCGGTATATCTCCTGTAACGGACTACGTCCCAGTACGCGATGGAACTGCTTTTCTAAAGTTCGTCTCGCGACGGGCACATGATCGAGTACATCGCTGACATTGATCGGCTGATGCGCCTGTCGACGGATGAAACTGATTGCTTCTGCAATATGCACATCCTTGATGGCGAGCACGTCCGTGGATTGACGCGTTATTACGTTGATCGGCGGGAAGAGAATCGGTGAAGTCGGTGTGGTCTTGTCGTCAATGAGCTTACGCAGAAGCGATGCAGCTTCATAGCCCACTCGTTGCGGGGCGATATCAATACTCGACAGCGGCGGATATGCGAACTGGCATTGCCAATCGTTATTGTCGACGCCCAGTATTGCGATATCCTCCGGAATGCGGATATCCAGCCATTCGGCTATCTGGAGCAATTGCAGACCCATACCGTCATTGACAGCCAGGATCGCTGCCGGACGTCGTATCGTTGTAAACCATTGCTCCATGCGACGTTGTTCCTGATCAAGATCGTCCGCATGTTCATTGAACATGAACGTATTCATCTCACACTTCGCTTTTTCGATTTCTGTGCGGAATCCACGTTCACGGCCGATTGCATAGGGGGCACGCTCGTAACCACAGAAACCAAAATGCTTCATGCCGCGTTCAAGCAGGTACGACGCCGCCAGACGCCCGATGTCTTCATCATCAACACCCACACGTGTGATACGTTCACCCAGCCGTTCCGTGACCGAAACCACCGGTACACCTGTTGCGATCAAATCGCCATAAAGATGTTCGCGATCCGCATTGACGATCACACCGTGTGGCTTACGTTGCGCCATCCGCTTCAACGCATGATTGTAAAACGGGAAAAATTCACAGCGCCATGTCCGCATCTGCAGTGAAAACGCCCCGATGCCTTTCAATACTTCACTGAAATACCCCGCAGCCTGCGGCATGATCACGATGATTCTGACCGGCTCTGTTTCCTTCGTTATCATACTCAAGTCCCCATTTTCTGAATGATGCGCATATATTACGTATTATAATGTGAAAAGCGCAGAATAGTATAATAAATTTCGATGTATCATACGGAAAAAGGCAAAATAAGCCTGTAGATACGCCACCACAAAATGGGCGAGTTAGCACAATGATAGGATGCCTAGGCTTGCAAAAAGTGGGCGCAAATCGCCATGAGATTAACGCATTTACATCTGGTCGGAATGCACTGACAGCGGTAATCTTGAATGCAGTTGGATGTGTAACAATCGGCTGACGTGCTCAGGTCATGAAAAAGCCGATGGATGACGCAGGCATTACGTGTCGGAAAGAATTCAACAAGGCCGGTGGATCGTATCGGCGGTCACCGTTCATTTCGTGAACTTGCATTGGTTAAAACAGGTCTGATATTGAAGGAGTGGATAAAGATGAGATATATACAGTCAATCTCAAATCGGTCAATTGTTTGTGTTGTTGGATTGTTTATCGCAATGACGGTATCGTCGGTTTGTGCCGATCCGGTCAACCTTGTAACCGAATCTAACCGGGTTAAACTGCAGGTCGGCGATCAGAGTTATGAATTCACAAAGGACGGCTCGAATACATGGGCGTTTGATTCAGTGTATGTCACTGACGTTCGAATGGCCATGGCGACGAGTGGCAATGACAGCTTCTGGATCGGCGGGGGTAGAGCGTCGCATTACGATATTATTTCAAACAGCGGCAGTACACGTGAAGTCAAGTTCTATCTCGGCGGCAATTCCATCAATATCAAGGTCGATTCCAATGATCGTCTTCCGCTTTACCATATGACACTCAACGGTCCGGGTTCTGCCACATCGGTCTATCGTACTGTTGCAACTGATAACAACCAGCACGGCGCGTGGGTGACGCGAGGCTATGTTTCGACGGACGCCGACGGCCACGAGGCGTTCATTGATTCCACCAATCCGCTGGTCTTCGGACACAGCCAGGCCGGTAGCGTGGATGCAGCCTATATGTTCATGGCCGTTGTCAACAATCATGTCCAAAGCAACGGCCGAACCGAACAACGGGCCGATACTTATATGAAAAGCGGACGGGTCAGTAGTGGCGGAGGGTATTACGGCACCTGGCAGCTCCGGATGGGAGGCGGCGAACCCAAGCAGTATAAGGTCCTTTTCGATCGTGATCTCGGCGGCAGGTTCAGCGATGTCTGTGAAAAATATTACGCTGATGCAGTCGATACGCTTGTCAACCTCTCCGACATTGCCATCAACTACGACCCCTATCTCGGACTCGAGAAGCAACCGCTGCGGTTCTCCGCGCCCGATGCGTTCATACCTGACTGGGGCTGGGAAATGCATGAATTTCCAAATGGCTCGTATCCTTACGCTCATGACTGTGTCTGGCAGATCGCGGCCATGCTCGCTTACGAAGGGCATGCAACCGGGCGTGATTGGGAGAAATACTTCGGCCGGTACATCATCGATCATACCCCGCTCGTCGGTAACGACTATACAAGCTATTTCGTCAATCGCCCCGGTGGTGTCATAAGGTGGGGCTACAACTCGATGTACTCGAATCCCTTCCCATGGTTCGAAGGCGGAGCATGGTGGATTGATGATGTCCTATATCAGGCGGGCGTCTGTCTCGATCACGCTTCTCTCAGAACCAACGCACTGAATATGGTGCTGCATGATATCAATGTCAAGCTCGACATGGGGGCGAAGTTCTTTCCACCGTGTTGGCATCCGGTTCAGAATCGCGTGGGTGACGATCACCGTGATGACTGGTTCAAAACGCCGGGTCTGGCGTATTGCGCTTATGTCGCCTCGACGATTGCGTATCCCGAAACGGGAAATACTGCATATCTCGATATGGCCGATCAGCTCTGCGATTGGTTCGCCGGTTATATGGCTGATGAAAACAAGATGAACTTCTTTCAGGGCAACAATATGCACGCGACGGTGTTTTCGCACTACATACCACTTGCCTTCCTGGATAAATACGAACGGTCCGGTGATCAGCGATACCTGGATATGGCGAAGGACTGCTTATGGGTGATTATCATGACCATGGGAACCACGACTGCAAATGATTCCTATGGTCGCCATATGGCGGCGGTAACCTGTGTGGGTGTTCGTGGCTGTGTCGATTACGATTGTTCGCCCAACCTCTGCCATGAAAAAGACATGTTTTTTTATCATACCACAGGCAAATTCCTCGATTACGTCAGTGGGCCGGGTTATGCCAAGTATATCGAAATGCAGAAACTGGTCCTCAAGCGTGACGGATGGAACGATGCATGGTCCGCCGAGATGCGTGACACCAACCACAGGACGATGTACGACGCTTATGCACGCGGGATGACCAATCTGGCGTTTGCCATCAACAGAAGCAGTGATCCGCGTGTGCCGGCCTTCGAGAAGCTGGTATCCAAGCATGACCTTGACGTGACACACCAGCGAGATATGGTTCTGGCTAACGGGACAATGCAGGACCGCAGCACAACGGTTCAGGTAAATTATTTGAAACCGGGGATGTACGAACTGGTGATTGAAGGTGAAAGCCAGGGCAATCGGAGTGAGGGTGAACTGGCCGCGGGCTTCCAGGTTTTTGTGCCGGCCAACAGTATGAAGCGCATCCAGGTCAATAACGTTTCGCTGGTTACCATTGACCCGCCGGATTACAGTTATGATACGAGCGTCACGTATCTGAGCGATCTGGCCGCGTACGATTCACAACGTGGCGTGGGATTGCCTCAGCCGACGTACCGTAATGACAGGAGCATCAACGACAATTCCATCATGATCGGGGGGCAGCAGTACGGCAAGGGACTTGGTTGTATTGCGAACAGTGTGATCGTCTATGATCTCGACGGTCAGTACGCGACTTTCGCCTGCCGGATTGGAATTGATAACGAGGTATCCGGTGCATCCAATCCGGATCCGTCGGTATTCATGACGGTATTCGCCGACGGCCGACTGAAATATGAAAGTGGTGCTATATACAGGAATACAACGCCGAAGGATGTGAATGTGGACGTTCGCGGAGTGAAGAAACTGGTTTTACGTGTTGCGGACAACTGGGATGATAACGGCAATGACTGGAACGATCACTGTGATTGGGCCGATGCCCGCCTGATCGGCAAGGCGCTGCCGCTGTGTGCTCCGGCGAATCTGGTCGCCGCCCCGATGGGTGGCGGTATCGAGCTGACATGGGATGATCTTGCCGGCACAGGCGGTGATTGCGTAACCGAGGAGGACGGGTATTACGTCGAGCGACGCCCGTGGCATGGCTTGGACATGTGGCATCTGATCGCGGATCTGCCGACAGGTACGGAAACGTATACGGACACAGCGGATCTGCATGGTATGGTCGAGTATGTCTATCGTGTCGGAGCCTATAAGAATTAAGCATGGAGAGCGGGTTTTACCGAATCCGATATGAACGTGAGAATGAGAAAAATCGGCGGGTGTATTCATCCGCCTTTTTTATTTGCGACGAATCTGCTCAGCAGTGGTTCTGACTATCGACGATTCGGTATCGTCGTTTCCAATACGTTCAATTGCTTGTGTTAAAGCTTCATTTTGTTTTGACCGGAGATAATTACCGGCGGCGATCAGGGCGTTACGCTTGAACATGTCCAGTTTGACCCGTTTGGCGGCGGAACCTTGAAGTCGAACTTGACGATCCTGCTGTGTCCAGTTCAGTATATCAATCAGGTCGAGTTTCGTGACTCGGGCTTCATAATCCGGATGTACTTGCGGCTGAGTTCGCCTGTCGTCATTGTTATACGGACAGACGGTCTGGCAGATATCACAGCCGGCAAGCCAATTCCCGATAGGCTTGTGCATATCAGGATCAATGGTGCCGCGATGTTCGAGTGTCAGGTAGCTGATGCACCGTCTGGCGTCAATTTGATAAGGCGATATACAGCCAGTGGGACATGCATCAATACAACGTGTGCAGTTTCCGCAGCGATCAGTGGGTGCCACTGTATTGCCCGGATAACTGTCAGTATCGGAGGGTTTCAGTGGAAGTGTCGTGACAATGGTGCCGAGGACCGACCATGATCCATACTCAGGATGGATGAGCATGGTGTTTTTGCCGATCCATCCCAATCCTGAGCGGGCGGCGTGTTCTCGTTCGAGAATCGGGGCCGTATCGGTGCAGCATTGGAACTGGTGGTCGGGCTCACGTTGTTTCAGGAAATCTGCAATTTGATGCAGTCTGGATTTAACGGTTTTGTGGTAATCGCGGCCATGCGCATATCGTGCAATACGTGCGGTGGGGGTACGGGATGAATCATCGCCGGGTCTGTTTTTATGTACGGGGTGATAGTAATCGGCGACGCAGATGACTGCTTGAGCGCCATCAAGAAGTTTACGGGGGTCCAATCTTACATCGATATGCCTGGCCATGTACTGCATTTCACCGTGACTGCCGGTATTGATCCAGTTGTGAACTGCCTGCTCATGGCGGGTAGGTTCAGCGTTGGTGATTCCCGCAACGGTAAAACCAAGTGATCGTGCCAGGTCAATAATCTGGTGTTCCAGTCTGGTTTGGCCTGATGTCTGTTGATCGTCCATTACTCTAAGTTTAGCATGTTGTTAAAAAAGCGATTTCGGCGACTCCTGTAATCAGGACGAACGACTTGGCTTGTCGGGCAGGGACAACTACAATTCAGCGTCTGTAAACCACAACCCTGTGAGAGCTCATGCCTTACACACTTGAACCGTTTGATGTCGATGTCGAGACCACGCCGTATGTTGCAACTGACGATGAGCAAGGCGTTGAGCGCTGGGTTTTAAATTTCGGACCACAGCATCCGGCGACCCATACGACGCTTCGTACGGTACTTGAGCTGGATGGTGAGCGGATTGTCCGTGCCACGCCGCATATCGGGTATCTGCATTCCGGTTTCGAGAAGCTGGCGGAGGTTCTGGACTATAACCAGTACGTAACGATTGTCAGTCGGATGAATTACATATCACCGATTGCGAATGATATCTGCTGGACGGCTACGGTGGAGAAGTTGCTTGGCGTGGGTATAACGCCGCGGTGCAAGGTTTTACGGACTATTCTTGCCGAACTCGGCCGTATTCAGGATCACCTGCTCTGTGTCGGTACGGCGGCGTTGGACCTGGGCGCTTTTACGGGTTTTCTGTATGGATTCAATCCGCGAGAGCAAATATATGACATTATGGATTATGTCGCCGGTCAGCGGTATCACCCCGACTGGACGCGTGTCGGTGGCGGGATGCGTGATCTCGATGACGATGACATTTTCAAAGGTATGGTCAAGCGATTTCTGTCGGAGCAGCTTGTGCCGGCGATACGTGATATTGAAACGTTATTGAATACGAATCGTATATTCCGTGATCGTACGGAAGGAATCGGCCGGATCAGCCGGGAAGAAGCCATTGCCTGGTCACTGAGTGGGCCGGTGGCGCGTGCATCTGGAGTGAGACGTGATATCCGGAAGGATGAGCCGTATCTGTGTTATGCAGACAACTGGGATGGCCGGGGCGCCGAGGCGGTTGAGTTCAAAGTTCCGATCGCTACGACAGGCGACGTATTGGGCAGGTATCTTGTAAGGCTTGAAGAGATGAAGCAATCCGCGTCGATCATCGAGCAGTTGATCGACCGTCTCCCGGACGAGCCGCTGAATATCGTCGCGTCGGGCAAGAGCAAGATTCCTGAGAAGCCGCTGGTTTATGGTTCAATTGAAGGGCAGATTCAGCACTTCGAGATGATCATGACCAACCGTGGTTGGAGTTCGCCGATCAATGAAGTGTATGAAGCGAATGAGACGGCGAATGGCGAGTTGGGTTTTTACATTGTCAGCAGCGGCGGGCCGCGGGCCTGGCGTGCAAAATGCCGGCCACCGAGTTTCATTCATTTTTCAGTCTATCCGAAGCTTGTGGAAGGGCATATGATTTCGGACCTGCCGGCTGTACTTGGCAGTCTGAACATCATAGCGGCGGAACTTGACCGTTAAACGGAACACAATGTATGGCATGGATAACGATCAATCGGTCAGAGGCTCGGGCTTCGCGTCGCGAAGAACCCTATCTCGATGAAATGATGCAGGCGGAGTTGGATAGGACGGTTCTGTCTCGCTATCCCACACGTCGGGCGGCTGTGCTTCCGGTGCTGCATAAGCTGCAGGATCGGTGGGGTTTTCTGACGTATCAGGCGATAGATGAAGCCGCGGCGTACCTTGATATTTCGCCGGCGGAACTGCTTGATACCGTCAGTTTCTACGAGGAATTCACGCTGAAGCCGCTCGGGAAATATGTTATAAGAATCTGCCGGTCACTGAGCTGCGAACTGATGGGATCCGGGGCGCTGGAGCAGATGGTTAAAGACAAGCTGGGTATCGAAGTGGGAGAAACCACTGCTGATAAACGGTTTACCTTGATGAATGTCGAGTGTCTCGGATCATGTGGAACGGCGCCTTGTGCCCTGATCGACGAGATGCTCTTTGAGGATCTTGACGCCGAAACGTTCGGCCAGATTATCGATTCACTGGATTAAGGTGAGGTGATGAGCTGGTTTACGCGATTATGCCGGAGTACCGGTTTGATGGTCCACGAGATTATCAAGCCTCTTCCGCGAGCGGATGCCGAGAAGCATCAGGTAAGCAGACAAGTCGAGGAGAAGAAGATAAGTGATTCTGTTACGCTTCGGCGAACAACGATCGAGGAGATTGAAGTAAGGTCGGGTGTGGATGATGACGAGGCTGGTGACTGATTATGGCACTTGAATTTCCGGTATTGTGCAAGCGTATTCCCACCTGGCCGTGGGGCGATCCTTCGGATCGCGAGGTGGTAGGCTATGACCGTTATGTCAAGACGGGGGGTTACACATCACTTGATAAGGCGTTGGCGATGGAACCTTCGCAGGTTCTGGATGAAGTGAAGCGAGCCGAGCTTCGCGGCCGCGGCGGAGCGGGTTTTCCAGCGGGCGTGAAGTGGAGTTTTCTACCATCACCCGATGGTGGGCGGCGGTACCTTGTGGTCAATGCGGACGAATCCGAGCCGGGTACATTCAAGGACCGCCTGCTGATCGATTATGATCCGCATCTGGTAATAGAGGGCATTGCGATCTGTATGCATGCCTGCGGGCTTGATACGGCGTATTTCTATATCAGGGGCGAGTATCATCATCAGCGCAAGGTATTTGAGCGAGCGATCCGGGAGTCGTATGATCACAAGCTTTTCGGTAAGGATTCACGTCTGGGTCGGATCAATGGCCGTGATCCGGATCTGATTCTGCATCGTGGCGCGGGTGCATATATCTGCGGTGAGGAGACAGCGTTACTGGAGTCGCTGGAGGGTAAGCGTGGCTGGCCTCGGATCAAGCCGCCGTTTCCCGCGGTAGCGGGCGCATTCGGCCGTCCGACGGTGATTAATAATGTTGAGACGTTGGCGTGTGTTGTTCCGATCATGGAGCGTGGTGCTGAATGGTTCAAGACGATCGGCAAGCCGAGGTCGGAAGGTTCACCGCTGACGGTGCCAGCGAGTTATGGTACGAAGCTTTTCGGCGTTTCAGGTCATGTCAATCGTCCGGGTGTTTATGAAGCGGAGCTTGGTATCAGGTTGTCTGAACTGATCGAGCGATATTGCGGCGGGATGCGTGACGGCAGGCGGTTCAAGGCTGCGATACCGGGTGGCATATCCATGGGTGTACTTGGTCCGGATCAGTACGATGCCGAGTTGGATTTCGATATCGGCAGCCGGTATGACTGCATGGGTCTGGGTACGGCGGGCGTGATCGTGATGGATGAAGATACTGACATGGTCATGGTATCGCGTAATATTGCGAGATTTTTTTCACATGAATCATGCGGTCAGTGCACGCCGTGTCGTGAGGGCACGACATGGATGTACAAAATTCTCTGCCGGATCGAAAAGGGTGAAGGCAGGCCAGGGGATCTGAATCTTTTACTGGAGTTAGCCGGATCGATGGGTATTATGCCCGGCACGACGATCTGCGGCCTGGCCGATGGCGCTAACTGGGCCGTTCGAACGATTGTAAATAAGTTCTGGGATGAGTTTGCCGACCGCGTGAGCACCGGGGTGGCTTCGGGTTGCGCGTAAAACGTAAGCGTCCGGCCAACCCACACCCTTGACAGTGTAGAGCAGTGATGATGAA
>CAYRND010000004.1:0-54064 GCA_964425365.1 uncultured Phycisphaeraceae bacterium | reverse complement strand
ACTCAAAATCTTCGCCCTGCATGAATCTACCTACGCTTTAGTCGGATGAACCTAAATTATACTTATCGTGTCGGAACACTGGTAACCAGTCCATAATCGTCTTTTGTCGTGTCCATTACAAAATGGTTTCCTCAGCAGGAACTCATTCGAAATGCCGCCGGCGGTCACCACAAGCTGATCTCCATGCCGGTTGGGAAATATCATGTATAATGCGGATTTGCATGATAAGCTGATGTACACTCATGGTTATGCTGGGAACTGTTTGTGGCAGTACATGACCAGAAACAGGACGAGATGAAGCGACCGGCCTGTACCCCAGATTTCGCAGCTCGACTTGAAACGATGCTGACAGATCGGGTGCAGATGTTCATCGTCGCTATTCTGCTGATGCTCGCGGCGATCATGCGACTGGGCTATATCATCGAGTTCGGCGGGCGAACGTATATGGCAGCCGACGCCGCCCAGTTCATGGCACTGGCGAAGGCTATCGCCGCCGGTGATATCTTCCTCCAAGGTCAGAGCCTGACGTTCAGCCCGCTGTATTTCTATTTCCTCGCAGGGCTGTTCAGCATTGTCGGCGAGTCGCCTCAGTGGGTCATGGTGGTCCAGTTCTTTCTCGGCTGCGTCTCGGGGTACCTGATTTACCTTCTGGCGAAACAGCAGTTCGGCACCCTGGTCGGCCTGATCAGCCTGTTGATTTACATCTTTTACGGGATCATCATGCTCTTCGAGGCTCAGATTCTCGATGCCTTCTTTTCGATTCTCCTGCCGCCGGCGTTTCTGCTGATGTTCTGCCGGGCGAGGGTGACCGGCCGGTGGTTCTACTGGCTGGCCGGCGGGGTGTTGCTCGGCCTGTTCACACTCACTCGCCAGAACGTATTGCTCTTTCTGCCGGTCGTCATCGCCTGGGCCGTGCTCATCAGCCATCAGAACAGGCCGATGGGAAAACGCGTTGCGGCGGGCGGACTCGTACTCGCCGGCTGGCTGATCTGCATACTGCCGATTACAATTCGCAACTGGGTACAGACCGGCGAGCCGGTGCTGATCACTTCACACGGGGGGATCAATTTCTACATCGGTAATAACCCCAAAGCCACCGGCTTCTTCACACCGCCGCCTGAGCTGGGCGCGACACCCGGGGTATTCAATATCGATCTGCCGAGGCGGCTCGCACTCGAAGAAACAGGCCGCGACAACATGACAGACTCGGAGGTGTCGAGCTATTTCTACAATAAAGGCTTTGACTTCATCCGCAGAAACCCCGACCGGTTCATGTTCCTGCTCCAACGTAAGATCGGCGCGTTCTTCAGTGCATACGAACTGCCGCTTAATGTCGATTACAATCTCTTCCGTCAGATAGCATGGTCGATCAACATACCCTTCATCACCTTCGGGCTGGTCATGCCGTTGGGTGTGATCGGCATGACTGCGTCGCTCCGCCGGTGGCGGGCGAACCTGATCCTGTATCTGTTCCTCCTGGTTTACACGGTGTCGGTCGTACTGTTCTTCATCGGCGATCGGTATCGGTTGCCGGTTCTTCCGGTCCTGATCATCTTCGCCGCGGTCGCGGTGCGGTTTATCCTGGCGAATCTGAAAAAACCGGCTTACCTGCTGTCCGTGATCGCCGTCTTCCTGCTGCTTTCCACATTCACGTACCGCGATATCGTCAGCATCATGGGGATAAAAATGGACCCTGCGTACAAGCTTCACAACACCGGCCACGTACTGGAGAACCTCGGCCGGGACGACGAAGCTTTACCCTGCTTTCTCGAAGCGCTGGAGTATGACCCCAATCTGATCCTCACCCACATCGAACTGGCAAAACTCTATGACCGTCGCGGTGAACAAGCCCTTGCCCGGCAGCACGCCGCAAAAGCAGCACAACTCAGCGGCGAAGCAACACCACCCCGCTAAGACGGCACGGACAGCGAAGTCGTCCGTGCGTCATCCCTGTTTCGCCGTAAACACTATTACTACACCACGTCCGCGAATACGCCTATAATCCATCATGACAAACGCATCCCCGATATCACACAAGGAATCATCATGAAAATCGCGGTTACCGGATCAACAGGATTCCTCGGCCGATACATTGTCAACCACCTGCTCGAACGGGGTCATACCTGCCGGTGCTGGCACCGGGTTGAAAGCGATCGCGACGGATACATTGATGACGGTGAGGGGATCGAATGGCAGGAAGGCGAATTGAACAGTCCGGAGGCGACCATAAAACTCGTTCGAGGTGTGGACGCCGTTGTACACTGTGCCCTTCAGCGTGAAGGTTCTTCGTTCCGAGGCGCTGAGGGTGAACTGGTCACCTTTATCGAGAAGAATATCGTCGGCAGTATCCGGCTGATGCTCGCCGCAAAAGACGCCGGCTCTGATCGGTTTCTTTTCATTTCAACCTGTGCAGTGCACGAAGTAATCCTTGATGATCGCAAACTCGACGAAGCCCATCCACTATGGCCGACAAGCCATTACGGCGCTCACAAGGCCGCTATCGAAAAATTCGTTCACAGCTTCGGGCTTGGCGGCGGATTCAACGTCTGCTCACTGCGTCCGACGGGTATTTACGGCTTGGCAAGACCGGTCGAGCGAAGCAAGTGGTACGATCTGATCAGGCGCGTTCAGGCCGGTGACAATATCACCAGTACTCGCGGCGGCAAGGAAGTTCACGCCGTCGACGTCGCAAAAGCTGTCGAGCTTCTCATCAACACGCCAGCCCAACAGATCCGCGGCCAGGCGTTCAACTGCTGTGATATGTATATCGCCGACGAAACCGTCGCTAAAATCGCCGCGGAACTCACCGGCTCGAAAAGTGATATAACAACAACCAACAAAGGACCGAAGCACCAGATCGACACCACAAAACTCCAGTCACTCGGTATGGTCTTCGGCGGCGATACACAACTCAAACAGACAATAAAGGGAATCCTCAACACTTTGTAGAATGTGTTTGAACCTGCCGACGAGAATCACGTCTCTCCCGTTTATGGATACACCGGATCATTCGCATCACCATGCCGGAAGATATCCTTCTTCATCTCATCGACCCAGTGCGACAGAATAAACGCATTGCCTTCGATCCGGTTGTCGCCCCAAGTCTGCCACGCCGCCGTTTCACGCCAGTTCCAGTTGATATACGTGAAGCCCTTGATTTCCGGGTTGTCTCGCATCGTGTTGAAGATGCGGACGAACCAGTTGTTCCACAGTGATTCGCCTTCGGAGACGTCGTGATTGATACATGACATTTCACAGAGGAATACCGGCTTACCGTGCTGGGCGGCCATGTCGCAGTAGTCGTTATAGCCGGGCGTATCACCGCCGTCGAAGGGGCTCAGGCCCCACCAGTCGCAGTACTGATCGCCGGGGTACCAGTCCATGATGTCACTACGCGGATGGGCGGGCGACCAGATGATCGCCGTGCGGTCCAACCCGGCGTGGCTTCGTATGATATTGTGAATGTGAATGAAGCCCTGTTTGTACTTGTTCCTGTCGGGATAGTACGTGTCCGGCTCGAAGCCGATCCGGATCAGCGCCCGGCCGTCGAAATGCGTCTCGAGCGCGGTACAGAAATCATGAATCTCAGCGTCGTACTGACCCCCGAGCAGAGAATTTTCAAAGTTCATGTACTCGACGCCGATTACCGGGGTCACCTGCCAGTCGAACCAGTAGTCGTACTGCTCCTTCAGATGCGCAATGAAATCAGGGCCCTGCTCGTCGTCGGCCTGCATGTGCCAGTATTCACTCTGCATAACGGGTTTGTAATGAAGTCCCATCGCACGCTGGTAATTGAGGAACCCGCCGGTCTGATGCGCGAACCAGCCGGTGGATTCCTGACCGGCGCCGTTGAGGATCACGTTACCGGACGGCTCCATTCTGGCCCCGAAATTCGCACGCGGCAGGTAGTCCCCGCTTCCCGGCCGCGTCGCAGCCGCTTCAGCAAGCTGCTTCGGTTCTTCCTCGCCGTATACCAGAATATCCCGCATCTGCCGCCACGGCCCGCCTGATGAGGCGGTCAGTTCGAGCTTCAGATATCGGATACCTGAACGCGGTGTGAACGACATATCGAGATACCGCGTCGATCCGTCCATGGCGCCCTCCACGACGTGGCCGCCCCAATTGCTGCCGTCGGACGAAAGGTACAGCCGGACACCGCGGATATGATCCCACGGATTATTCACATCGATCACAACCTTGTTCACAGTCTTCGCCTGCCACATATCCACCTGGAACCACATCCCCGGCTGCTGCGGTCCGCCGCTGAGCCAGGAGTAGTAAGCCTCCCAGTCGATCGCCTGCCACGCCGTGTTGTTGTTGTTCGACGACGTCGCCTTCCAGCCTGTCTTCAGATAGGCCGTTTCAGACGCACTGGTATAGGCGCCCACACGATAGGTGTAATCAACCAGTCCGAAAATCGAATCGGTATCGACGTAACTGGTGGTATCCGGCGGCATGACGGTGATTGTGCCGTATACATCGCTGCCACCGTACGGCCGGCGCTGAACAATAAATCCCTCTTCCTGTTCACTACCGGAGGCGTTGTCCTGCCAGTTCAGCAGGATGGTGTCACTTGTCAGCGACGTCGCCGTCAGATGCGAAGGCGCCGGGGGCGCAGCGAATGACGAGCTGACTCCCAGAATGATGACACAAACCGAAAACACGCTTATTGCAAAACGTAACATGCTGATCTTCCTCCTTCATATAGTCGTCCATTCCGAAGCGGCGGTTTTTACGAACCGATTCAGTTCCGATAGGCACCGACACGATAGGTGTAATCAACCAACCCGTGGATGGAGTCGGTATCGATATAATCTGTAGTATCCGGCCCCACCAGTCCCACCTCATACCACTGGTCCGGATTGTTTCGCAAGGGCTTACGTTCGATGGTAAACCCGTCTTCCTGATCGTTGCCGTGTCCGTTGTCACGCCAGGTCAGGTAAATCACACCTGGTGATATGACGGAAACATCAAGGTTATCGGGCGCCGGGGGCAGATTGAAGCCGTAAGGAGCATGAGCGATCAGCGGCGAAGCTGTTTCCTGAATCCAGTTACTCAGTACAACCGGATTGGCCTCCACACGGCAGTCGCCCCAGCCGCTCCAGGGCGTACGCGACCAGTCCCAGTCGATATAACAGAACGCCTTGACGCCGGGTGAATTACGGATGACGTTCCAGTATGGAACGAAGAAGTTGTTCCAATCAGCCTGGCCGTCATGCACACCGACGCCCGCGGCGGAGGATTCGCCGATCATGACGGGTTTGCCATGCTGATCGGCCCAGGTGAGGAACTGTTGTACCTTCGGATCGGTGCAATCGCGTCCCGCTTCGAAGATATCCCAGCTCCACCAGTCGACGTATTCATCGCCCGGATAATACGCCTCTCGCTCCCACTCCGTGGGCGGCGGCGAAGCACACCAGACGGTGGCGGCGTTGACGTTATTGTCTCGGATGATGTCCGTAACGCGGATGAACGCCTGGCGATACCCGGCCGGATCATAACCATTCCAGGGGCCGTTGAATTCATAGCCGATGCGGATATAGACCGGCCGGCCGTACTGGTTGAGTTTCTGGCACATTGTGTGAAGTTCGGTGTCATACCGGCCGTTTGCGGTATCCCATTCCGGATGGATATCCAATCCGAGCTGAAGGATCAGGTCGAGTTCGGGAAACGCCGCTTCGAGATCGCGCATGTGGTTCTCGATGAAGTCCATGTTGTCCGCGACAGGCGCGTCACGGTAGAGGTCATGGTAGCTCATGTAGATGACAGGTCGCTTGCCCGCTGGCATGGCGCCGCAATAGTAATGAAACGCCTGCCAACTCGGATAGTTGTTATTGACAGCGTCGTCATTGATCGGCGCGAGCTGACCCAGGCCGTGTAGACAAACATCCACCGGCTCGAGCCTGGCATCGTAATTCTTACGCGGGGCAAACGACTGGCCGATTGACGGCGATATCGATACCGTTAATACCAATCCTGCCAGGCAACTCGTCAGCACTAGTCCATTCCACTTCATTCGAATACCTCTCTCTCTTCCTGCGCCATCCGAATTTGAAACCAATCGGAAATGCCAGGCGTGTATTTATTCAGGTGATTTGATGGTTGCCATGCAACCATATAAGTGACTTATACATATTCAAAATACAATTATTTATATACTTATGGTTTTATACAGCATTGCACCAGGCTGGTCCATACCGAATTTGCGCAGAATATTTGTAATGTTGCGCAACAGGAACACATCATTCATCATTTGAAAATCGCACCGCCGGGTCAATCGACCCGGCGGTGCTGACCAGTGTAAAAAGAAGGAAATTCGTTGCCGACGTTTCAGAACGCCCCCACGCGGTAGGTGTAGGTCACCAGGCCGTGAAGGGAATCGGTGTCGGTATAGCTTGTGGTATTCGGCGGAAGCGAGGCCACTTCCCACCAGTTATTCACGCCGTGGTAGGACCTGCGCTGGATGGTGAAGCCGCTTTCATTATCGCAGTCCTCCGTCCAGGTCAGGTAGATTTCACTGGATGATACCGGCGTGGCGATGAGATCGGCTACTTCACAACCCTGGCCGCAGGACGCCGGATCATACACGCAGGGATTGTTGAAGGTATCGAAAAATTCGTCCGACATGATGCTTTTGTTCGTTCCTGCGATATAGAGCACATCGAAATCGTCCGCACTGGTGTCCTGGAACTGGTACCATGAGCCGGGAAAGCTCACGTACCGACGCTGCGAAGTCGTGAAGATGCGGTGATCGAACAGGTACACGAGCATCGAGCCGTCCAGGGGACGCGTGGCGTGGTCCCGCATCCAGCCGCCCTGGTAGTACTTGTCCTTGTTGGCGTTGCACAACGGGTTGTCCGGCGTGCTCAGCCAGCGTTCGTCAGGCCAGTAGCCGGGTTCATGGTTCAGCCACTCGTAATTGACGTAACGCGTCGTCTTCATGGTAAGGTAGAAACTCCATACATCCTTGTCGTTGTACCCGCCCGGAAGCTGGAATACGACGATCTTGTCACGGATGGACGGGTCCTGCAGCACCGCAGTGGCCACGGACGTGTTCTGGCCGCCGATGTTCACAATCAGCGGATGCTCCACCGATGCCTCATGCGCCTGCTGCACAATGAAATGACTGCCGTCGGTCGGGGTATATGATGTATGATCGATAACACCGCTTCCCGGACGCTGCAGACGATAGGTCGCTCCGCGATACACGTTGTCAGGGACATGCCACAAACCACTGTTCCGGGCAAGGTCGAGTTTCAACCGGCAGTCGGCCACCTGGCCTTCAATATCAGAAGTCGGTGGGTCGTTGTACAGGTCGCGCGTGACGACGATACCTTTGAAGTTGATAGCGCCGATACTGTTCTTCGCCAGCAGGTAATCAATACAGGTCACATCAAAGAACCAGTCGTTGTCGTAAATAATGGGATTCCCGGGCACGGCGTCCGGAATCTCGACGTGCCCGCCTTCATGCCAGTACGTAATCGGCTCGGCCGCTACTGATAATATGAAACACAAAGACAAGGTCATACCAACAGGAACCAACAGGAATGGCTTAAAATGTTTCTGATCTGTCATGGTCTGTCTTCTCCTTTTCCTTCTATCCCGAAACGGAACGGCATAGCGATATGTAAAAGAACCTCTTTACCCTGCAGCCGTCTATCGGCAGTCAGTCGAACTGCAGGCTCCTGATTATTCCAACGCCGAACCAACTGAACCTGTTAATTACACACAACTGTTTTCAGCAAACCGTGATTCTTCATCCCGCACCGTCAATCATGTAAGAGAATTACATAAATTCAAATTCGCATTACACAATTACAATTAAAGATATACCCTGATCCCGCAGCCGGAACCACCGGATTTTGCGCAGAAATCTTTTCGGATTGCGCAATACGCCGCCAGCATGATAAAATAACCCTCAGCGCTGGTATTGACAGAACCCGCTCCCTCGATCAACCAAAGGAGACTCGGCCATGCTGAACCCGGAACAGAAAGCGTGTATGCAGGCGGTCGGATCGGTCTTTCTGTGGTGCTTCCTCTTCACCATCATCCTCATGCTGTTCTGGTTCGGCATGATCCTGCTCGTCGGCGACTGGGCTTATGAAATCCACTCCCAGTGGTTCGAACTGACCCGCCGCGAGTTCGACCTGCTCAACTACTACGGCATGGCATTCGTCAAGACAGTCAACTTCCTGTTCTTCTTCATTCCGTTCCTGGCGATAAGAGTAGTTACAAGAGGTAAGTGAGCAACACCGATCTTATGAACCTCATGAACCTTCAACCAGATGAACCATATTTTACGCCTCCGACGCATGAATGAACTGCCGGTACAGGTTGGCATATACTCCCTTGGCCTGCAGCAGCTCATTATGTGTGCCGCGCTCGATGATGTTGCCTTCGTGGATCACCAGTACACTGTCGGCGTGGCGGATGGTACTCAGGCGATGCGCCACGACGAAGCTGGTCCGATCCTTGAGCAGTAGTGACAAAGCCTCCTGGATACGAGCTTCGGTCATGGTATCGACACTCGAAGTCGCTTCATCGAGAATCAGAATCCGCGGATCAGCCAGCATGGCGCGGGTGAAACAGACCAGCTGGCGCTGACCGAGTGACAGATTACAGCCGCGTTCGCCCACGTCGGTATAGAACCCGTCGGGCATGTTCCGGAAAATGTCGTAACAGTGCAGCTTTTTCGCCGCCTCGATCACTTCCTCGTCCGTGGCGCTGCCCCGGCCGACTCGGATGTTGTCCATCACAGTGCCGCTGAACAGGAAATTCTGCTGCAGGACAATCCCCAGTTGCTGGGCGTGCGACCGGCTGGTGATCTTGCGGATATCGTAATCGTCGATCAATATCCGCCCGTCGGTCGGCAGGTAGAACTTGGCGATCAGATTGATGATCGTACTTTTGCCGCTACCCGTCTGGCCCACCAGTGCAATCGTCCGGCCGGGTTGGGCGATGAAACTGATTTTATTGAGTACCTGCTTCTCAGGATTGTAGGCGAAGCAGACGTCCTGGAACTCGACCCGGCCGGTGATGGCCGTTACGTCAACGGCGCTGGGATCGTCGAGCTGCTCGGGTTCGGTATCCAGCACGGCGAAAACGCGTTCGGCACTGGCCATGGCGGAAAGCGCCGCGTTGTACTGGCGGCCCAGGTCGCTGATCGGCTCGAAAAAATGCCGCATCATGAAGAAGAACAGAACCACCGCCTCGAACTGTGCTGCGGTATCCGTATCGGCGAAGAACCCGCCATAAAGAACCTGGTACCCGCCCAGCAGAATGATCACCGCGATGAAGAACTGGCTGTTCAGCTCCAGGAACGGAAGCAACACACTCGTCAGCCTGAATGCACGAATGTTGTACCAGCCGTGATCGTAGACCAGGTCGTGGAACAGCTCCGAGTTCAGGTCCTGCCGAACGAACCCCTGCGTAATCCGGATACCGCTGATCGACTCGGCCAGCGTGGCGGTGACCCGGCTGAATGACTCCTGCCGCTCGCGGTAGGCCGTGCTCAAACGTGTCCAGTAGAATCGGTTGACCACCCAGATGACAGGTGCCATGGCGAGGACCACGCAGAACAGCGGCGGGTCGGCCCAGAGCATGACGGCCGCCGCGAAGAGCATCCGGCCGCCACCGACCATCGTGATGAAGAAAACATCCTGGATACCCATCCGCAGCGCCTCGGCGTCGGAGGTCATGCGGCTGATGATCCGGCCGACTTTGGTACGATCGTAAAACCGCATCGACATCTTCTGCAGATGATCGAATATCTGCTGCCTCAGATCGCGGATCACCGATTCGCCCATCTGGAGCGCCAGACGCATGCGGAAATGGAATATCAACTCTGTCGATAGAAACAGAGCTGCAAACCCGATCGTTCCCCAGATAATGCCCTGCCAGTCCATATGCTTGATCGGGCCGGTCAGTATCTTCGAGACCACGTACGACAGAGCCGGCAACTGGATGGCGCGGATGACCACCAGCAGCAGTAGCCAGTTTCGTCTCGCTGCATGCGGCCTGGTGAACTGAAACAGTCTCAGAATAACCGATAGTTTCAGCGGCTTCTTATCGAACTCTTCATGATCGGCATGATAAGCCGTGAGTGTGGCGGCGTGTTTTCGCGTCGTGGGTGCTGTAGGTGCCTGTGTCACGCCGCACCTCCTGACGTCAGGCCCAGTAGTCGCTTGCTTTCATCGTCGGCGATCTGCAGGTTGGCTGCACAACGGTAATGGCCTTCACTGTTCATCAGTTCTTCATGAGTGCCCATTTCGACGATCCATCCCTTGTCGAGCACAATGACCAGGTCGGCCCGGCGAAGTGTGCTGAGCCGGTGCGCCACCACGAACGTCGTCCGGCCTGCCATGGCGTTGTCGATCGCCTGGAGAATTTCATTTTCCGTCTCAGGGTCGATCGCGGCGGTCGGGTCGTCGAGCAGGAGGATCGGCGGCTCGAGCAGGATCGCCCTGGCGATCGCCAGTCGCTGACGCTGTCCGCCTGACAGGTTCGCACCGCCTTCAGTGAGAATCGTTTCATACCCGTTATCGAGATCGTTCATGATGAACTCATGGGCGGCTGCGATCCGGGCGGCCTTCTCAATCTGATGCTGCGACGCCTCGGGGTGACCGAAGGCGATATTGGCCGCCACCGAATTGCTGAACATGAAGCTTTCCTGAAAGACCACGCCGATGTTCCGACGCAGGGCGTCCAGGTTGTACTGCCTGATATCGACACCGTCGATCAGTATCCGACCGCCGGTGGGATCGTAGAACCGCGGCAACAGGCTGAGCAGCGTGCTCTTGCCGCTGCCGGTTGTGCCGAGGATCGCCACGCACTGACCGGCCTCGATATGAAAATCGATATCCGCCAGCGCGGGATTGCCCTCCTTATATAAAAACGAGACGTGTTCGAACGATACGTCGCCCCGGGCTTTCTTCAGTGGAACGGCGTCGGGCGGGCTTTCGATTTCAACCGGGGTGTCAAGCACTTCGAACACCCGCTGCGCACCGATCATGCTCATCTGGATACTGTTGGCGATCATGCCGATCCCACCGACCTGGTGGGAGAACTGCTGGAGTAACCCCGCGAAAACGAACAGGCCGCTGCCGACCCGGAACTCGGGATCGTGGATGTACAGCCACCCCCCGTACAGCAGCAGAATCACCAGGTTGATCTGCGTCAGTGACCCGATGGCCGGAATGAAAAACGATAATCGCCAGAATATCCAGTTCTTCTGGTCGGCGACGTTGTCGTTGGCGACTCTGAACTTCTCGGTTTCCGATTCCTGAAGCGAGAAGCCCTTGACCACGTGTACGCCCTGTGCGTTTTCCGCAACGACGCGAACAGCCCGGTCGAACAGCTCGCGGTTCTTACGATACGCCGGCTTGACCGTTCGGGTGAAGATAACCGTTACCGTCCACAGCAGCGGCGTGGTGGCGAGACAGGCGAGTGTCAGCCAGACGTGGATTTTCACCATGTAGACCAGGAAGAAGGCCAGCGAGATGATCACCATCAGCAGTTGCACGATCACACCGTCGACGAATGTTCGCACGGCCTGAACGTCACCGGTGACGCGGTTGATCAGTGAGCCGGACTCGTTGGCGTCGAAGAACCGGAAACTGAGTCGCTGCAGTTTGTTATAGACGCTGGCACGGAGGTCAACGACGACCTGCTCGATCAGGTACGCCTTCCACAAGTTCGACAGCCGATCGAGTACGAACCGTACTGCCCCGACCATGATGATCGCCAGGCCGAGTACCGCCGCGTTGAACATGGCCGACCAGTGTGGCGGGGGGGTCAGCCCGAACGGCCAGTCGGCGGGCTTGGCGTTCGGGTCGAACCCTTCGTTTATCACATCGATCGCAATCCCGAGCAGGCCCAGCCCGGATAGTGCCAGCGCCACCAGCAGCACCTGCAGGATCAGCAGCCGGATCGTACCCCAGCGGTACTGCCACGCCAGGCCGAGCAGGCGCAGCATAAGGGTGCCATGGGACATTTTCCCATTGACCTGATTATTCTGGTCAGCCCCGGCTGAGGTTGGGTTGCTGGAAGCAGACACTTATCTAACCTCGGCGACCCGGCATGGTTCGCACGGACGACTCCACTGCCCGTGCCACCTGCGTTGGCCACGTTAATCCTCCAGATGACCGACTGTAAAACGTTTCATGGCAATTACAAGGGGGGTACGCCCGCTCGGGGCAAAAAAATGATGGATTCAGTAAAAAACCACACAATTCCAACCGGCAGGTTGTCAATTCTGAGCACGAGTGGTCAACGCAGTAGTGACCGCAGGCGGTGGATGATCGGAACCCAGTCGGGTTCAGGTTGGGATGATGGGAATAGCCGTGCCGGCCACCGGCGTCGGATTTCTGACATAATGGCCGTTCTGATATCACCGACAAGGAGATGCAACAGTGCAACGATCGATCTGTGTTTTCTGTTCTTCAAGCGACGAATTGGACGCCGTGTATTACGAGCACGCCGAGCAACTGGGCAAGTTGATCGGCGGAGGCGGGCATACGCTGGTATACGGCGGTGGGAAGGTCGGCCTGATGGGCCGAGTGGCGAGGGCGGTGCAACATGCCGGCGGACGTGTGGTGGGGGTGATACCCGAAACCATGAAGACCGTCGAACTGGCATATGAGCAAGCCGACGAACTGGTGGTGACCGAGACCATGCGCCGGCGAAAGCATATCATGGACCAGCGAGCCGATGCCTTCGTCGCTATACCGGGCGGGTTCGGCACACTCGAAGAACTCGCCGAGGTGATCGCACTCAAACTGCTCAAGTTCCACGATAAGCCGATTGTGATCATGAACACCAACGGATTTTACGACCGGCTCGTCGACCTGTTCGAACTGTTCGTCGAGCAGCGTTTCGCAAAACGGAAATACCTGGCCTTATATGATGTCGTCGATGAACCTGGCGAGGTGATGGCGATACTACATGAAAAACTCAACGACCGGCCGCGGATCGTGGATTAGTTCGTAGGGTGAGCTTCAGCATGTCTTAAGCCTGAGTGAGGGATCATGCCACTCGACAAATCGTTGATCCCTTCGAACCTGTCTTTATCCTCGTCCAGGCCTCAATCTTGATCTTTGAATGTTGAGGTTCGAACAATCACTCCTCACACGCACCCACACGATAGGTATATCGCACCTCGCCGTATAAGGAATCGGTATCCAGATGAGACGTGCTGTCCGCCGGGAGTGTGGCAATGGTCTGCCATGACACCCAGCTACCGCTGTATGGCATTCGCTGGATAACCACGGCGGCTTCATTCGGATCAGTGTTGGTATCCGTCCAGTTCAGTTGCACCCGGCTGTTGCTCACTGCCTCGCAACTCAGATTACCCGGCGGATTGAGCGCAACCGGCGGCGGCAGTGTCATGTAATAAACCGACCCGCAGGCGATCAGCTGGTTTTCGTTATCACCGAAAGCGCCGATCAGCAGCGTATCGCCGTCGAGTGAGAGTCTTACGCCGAAGTTATCCCACGCCTGCCCGTCGGCGGCTACGATTTTATGCGTCTCACGCCACACGCCACGGTCGTCAGGCCGGTAGACGTAAACAGCACCGGCCTGACGTTTGCCGTCCACTTCAGCGCGATGGGCGCCGACGACAACAGCGTCTTCCTGCTCGCTGATGGCGACGGCTTCGCCGAAGGTCTCGTACGGCCTGCCGTCATATGCGACGAGTTTCTGGACCAGGTTCCACTCACCTGCTTCATGCTGCAGAATATAGGCCGAGCCGATATCTTCACCGTCCAACGTATTATCTTTCCACGCCCCCACGACTGTCAGAAAATCGCTTCGCCAGGCGACGTCGGAGCCGAAATTGTCGCCTTCGTGCGGGTCGGGCGCCTGGAACTTGGTGATATAAGTCCATGTATCATCGGGCTGTCGCTCGTAGATATAGACCGAGCCGGTGTCTTCCCCGGCGTCGTCATCGCACATCGAGCCGATCATGACATAGTTGCCCATCAGGGCAACACCCACGCCGAAATTGTCTCCCGCCTCCGCATCAAAAGCCGTGATGAACGTATCAGAGCGCATCCAGTCACTGCCGCTTTGTTTGAACTTGGTAACCGAACCGGCGTTATGAATGCCGCTGACGTTGTCGAACCACGCGCCGATCAACGCATAACCGTTTCTGATCGAGACGTCACTACCCCACAAATCCCCTGCCTGCGGTGAAGGTGACCAGAGCTTGTCACCCGTCGGAAGCCAGTCGCCTTGCAAAGTGCGACTGAAAATATGAGCGACTCCCGCGTTATTGCCATATTGATCGTCGGCAACTTCACCGATGATCGCAATGTCACCTGAGATGCCCGGGCAGCCGAACCAGTCGTCCTCGGCCGGATCGGGTGAAATGAACTTGCTGCCCACTTCCACACGAACCGGCTGGGCTGTCAGTATCGATTGCAGAGTCAACAGTAAAGTGACGATTGCGATTGCCATAGCAGCGGATGTGCGTGAATCATGGTAATCGGTATTCATCTCTCTTCCCTCTTAGTTTGTATTGCCCGCCCAGGCCTGCTTATCCATCTTGACATCCAGTCGATCGACCCTGCGGCGAATGCTTCCATTATCCGGGCGAGATGATCACCGGCAATACCCCGTTACTTATTTCTAACCCTTTTCATCGCAAGTCGGGCAGGCAGGCAATAAATGAAAGCACGCCTTGGGGTAACGATCTTTCACCGGTTTTATTGCCATCGCCGTAAAAATAGTACGGATTGACCATTTAACTTGGAGCCGGTAAGTTGTATGATTCTCCAATATTTACGGTACTTTCTGGTATTTTGACGGAAAAGAGACAGCTATGACAGCAGCACAGACAACCACCGAGATGAAGCAGATTCTCATGACACCCGGCCCGACGGCCGTGCCGCCTCAGGTCCTTAAGGAAATGGCGCTGCCGATTATCCATCACCGGACTAAGCAGTTCCAGGCGATCTTCAAGGAACTGGGTGAACAGTTGCAGAAAATCTTTCGGACCTCGGGGCCGGTCTTGAGTATCGCCGGTTCCGGCACAACGAGTTTCGAAGCCGCACAGGTTTCATTGGTCAGGCCCGGCTCGAAGGTGATCACCGTCGCAGGTGGTAAGTTCGGCGAGCGGTGGCAGGATATCTACGACGCTTATGCTGACGCCCTCGGAGTGACACAGATCAAGATCAATACCGCATGGGGCGAACCCGCACCGGTCGACCAGATCGAAGAGGCACTCAAGGCCAACCCGGACGTGAGTGTCATCACCGTCGTTCATTCCGAGACCTCCACGGCGACGATGAGTGATGTCAAAGCAATTGCCGCCCTGGCGCAGAAGACCGATGCCCTTCTGATCGTCGATGGCATTACTTCCGTCGGCGCCTTTGAATGTGACCAGGACGCATGGGGAATCGACTGCCTGGTGACCGGCTCGCAGAAGGCCATGATGCTCCCGCCGGGGCTGGGCTACGTCGGACTCGGCGAACGTGCACTCAAACGCCTCGAAAATGTCCAGTCGCTCCCGGCTTACAACCTTGACCTGCGGAAGTGGCTGGCAAGCTGGAAGAAGAACGATGTACCCTTCACCCCGCCGGTGTCGCTGATCCGCGGCCAGAAGGTGGCGTGCGATCTCATACTCGCCGACGGGCTGACCGCACGTCATGAAAAGACAAAGAAACTCGCCGACGCCTCGAAGGCGGCATTCCAGGCGATGGGACTCAAGCTCATCAGCTCGAGCCCTTCGCATTCCGTCACAGGGGCGTATTATCCCGGCGGCGTGGACGATTCAGTTCGCGGTAAGGTCCGTGACAACCACGGCGTGCACATCGCCGGCGGCCAGGACGGCCGGGGCGCTAAGTGGAAGGGCGGCATCTTCCGCATCAGTCATATGGGCTACGTCGATGCCGACGACACCCGCGCCGCTCTTAAGGCCATCGAAAAGGAATTCATCATCGCCGGTTATAACGTCAAGCCGGGTACCGCTCTGGCAGCCTTCAATGAACTGCACGGTTGACCTGCCCTCTACCAAACCGATCTGAAAAAACCAGGCCCACCAAAGCATGCATGCAAATCCCTTCCATGGGATCAGTATGCATGTTTTCGTGGGGGGTGATCGGAGAGTCCACACTCAGCATATTCTGAATCAAAAAACGGTGGCATGGACATCAGTCCGTATAAAATATCGCCGATCGGCGGACAGGCTTCATGTTCAGTGCTTGCGTTTCTTCAATTCAAATACGGCTGAGGCGTCCATGGATTTGTGTTTTTATGTGCACTTGCCAGGGCTGATTTCCTGAAACGATTCTTTTTACAGGAGCTACCGTATAACTCCAAAACTGCTTTTGTGTTTTATGCTGACTTGCTACGCTGCAATAGCAGTGAGTTGAGATTTAGATCCGGTTGCACCTGAAAGTTCTATTCGCCGGTGTCGATCATATGCGCATCCATGGGGCCGGTGGATTCGAATAGTGAATCGTCGCGGGTGATGACACCGCTGTATTGGGTGTCCATCACGTGCGTCATCAGAAACTCGACCCGGCCGTCATTGAATGAAACGCCGCCTTGCCAGTCGCCGGGCAGTGTGGTCCATACACTGGCAGGCATGGAAGGTAGTTCGGTGTTACGATCCGAGATCACAACCGCCCGGACGTTGTTGGTATCACGCCATTCCTTGCGACGCGGGCCGGGCTCGGAGATATCCAGCAGTGAATAAGAATAGTTCATGTCTGTGACGGCGCCACCTGCCCATAACAGTTTGTCCTTGTCTTCCTGGGGATTGATCAGGAGTTCAGGTGTTACCATACCGCTTTTCAGAAGCTGCTGATACCGGCCTTCGACGGTCAGATCATCAGGTGAACCGTCACGCTTCAGTCCCGCATACCATTGCCCGTTCGACTGAGCATTGACTACCATGGTCTGATGAATGGCTCGAAGTGAGGCATTGCTTTTTATCCGATATGCAGTCTTTCTTGCCGAACCCAGTGCCGGCAGGAGTATTCCAGCCAGGATGGACACGACGAGCATGCAGCAGGCGATGCCACCCATAATAGCACCGGCCATGGCCATGCCCCGACCGGAGAGCCGGTTGGTGGGATTATCCACTCGATTGATGGCCATGACACCGAAAACAAGCGCCAGGATACCAAGTATAATGCCGATCCCTAAGCAGGAGGTCAGTATACCGAGTATGCCCAGGATCAACGATGCAACAGCCATGCCCGACGTCGTGACAGGGCCGGGATAAGGCTGCCCCGAACGCACCTGTGTGATCGGTGGCGAGGTCGATGTCTGACTCATTGCGTCCGGATTATCCTGCGGGTCGGCTGTCTCGTTCATTTGCGTTACCCCTTTTTCTATATTGGGATTATAGCTAAAGCGCTATCAGGATGCCGAGATAGCCCACGACGCCGTCCCATCCCATGTTGGGGTCGGCCAGGTTGCCGTTGGAGATGTGCATGTAACGAGCGCCGCCGAGAAGATGCAAATCGTTTGTTATCCGGTACATCGCTCCGGTGCCGGCCTGGAGTCGGAAGTTGAAGTGGCTGCCGCCCCCAGGGAAGCTGCGTGGTATGGCATATTGAAGCCCAGCACCGCCTTCGAGGTAGCAGCGAAGTCGGTCCAGATGCAGGTAGTGCCAGCGCGGGACCAGGTCGAATCCGATATAGCCGCTGTTACGGTCGTCGTCTCGCACGGCGTTGTAGCCCATGATGCCGAGCATACTGAATGAAAGCTGGTCATGGAAGAAAAAGCCCGCGCCGCTGCTCAGGCCGTAGATATTTCCGCTGTTATCCAGTGTCGCCACCGATCCGTAACTCTCGAAATACCATCGACAATCGCCGAACAACTCGGCGCCGGAAGAATCTGCATCGTCGGGTACCGGCGGGGCGTCGCCGGGTTCCGCCATTGACAGCAATGACGGCGTGAGCAGATTGCATGCATGAAACTCCGATAGAACTGGATCCTGGGCACATATGATCGAAACCGGCAATATCAGTATCACCGTCAGTGCAACTGCAATGAACCGCATATCCAAAGCTCCGTGAATACCGATAGATGCCCATTATGCTTGAGCATTACAGCGTGCCATCGCTTCAGGGCTGACATATGAAATTATGGTTGAATTATGGTTGAGATGCAAGAGGGATGTTGTTTTCAATCTGTTGTAATTGTATTTCCGATGTTAACGGTTTGCATGAAATGCGGATCGGATGATGCGATCCGATACGATCTGCATGATGAGCCACAAAATAAAGTTGACGGAAAAAAACAGCAACATGATCACATCTTCCTCACCTAGGTTGTAACGATGAAGGTCGGCTGCGGATAACAGTTCATATTCAACGGCCAGGTACATCAAGGCGGCCAGTATCCAGTTGAGTGCCATCCAACCCAGTACATAGCCGCTGAGATAACACTGGGCCTGGATGGCAGCGGGCATCATATTGCGTCGCCGGCCGGAGACGCCCATCCTGCAATAGCAGCTTGATGTGAATGAGATCGATCCGACCAGCAGCGTTACGGTCATATACCATATGGTGACGCTGATTATAAAGGTTTCATCCCAGTCGATTCTGCTGTATTGATTGCAGAGGACATCCAGCAGACTCATTAAGGTCGCTCCTGCCAGAGTGATACCGAAAAGCAGGCCGATGTTGATGATGAGATAGTGATAATGATCACGATTATCCGTCAGCAACCGTAGCTGCCGACCGAATTGTTTCGGGTGAATGACCGGATCGACCGTGCATCGCCACCATGCCGACGGTCGGGTGTATTTGTGTTGTCTCGACCATACTGTTCCCGGCCGGATATGCTTGCCGATGGACTCGCTGATAGGCAGGCCGCACTCCGGACAGGTTGCCGTGTATGGCAACCCGGTGAGCTGGTACCCGCAGGTTTCACAACGTGCCGGCCAGCGGCATCGGGCGCGCGTTGCAGGCCGGCTGACCGAATGCAGTACGATGAAAAGAACCCAGCCGAAGCACAGATAATTCAAAATGACATAGATCATGTCCCTGTTCCGGACCAGCCATGGGACAGTGATCTGCCAGTCCGCCTGCTCGAAATGATCGTAGTAGTTCATTGACAGGCGATTGAGATAAAGCTCGCATGTTGCGAAGCACAGCGGGATCAGAAGGACGTGAGGTGTGCACAGCCAGATGCGCCGCAGACTGCGTAAGAAGCTGGTGACGAGTTTTTCATCCGTGGCGCACCATGGCATGAGCAGCCAGGCTGACAGGAGCGTGAAAAACGCCATGGCAGTTACGCTACCCACGAAACCTGCAAGGGCCCAGGCAAGTTGAGCGGCGTCGGTGCTGATGAGTAACAGAAATCCGAGTATCATCGCCTGCAACTGGTTTATGATGTCACCGAGGTTGGAGTCGTAGGGTGAGCGGCTCCATGCGAAGAGTACCAGAAAGTACCCTGCGGTGACGAACCACCAGGTGAGCTGGATGATGAAACAGGTTTTGAGTGTAAGCTGCTCAGACCGCAGGGTGGCTTGGACGGGCCGAAAGGGTGAGAGCATCAGCAACCGCCAGAGCGGCCAGGTCGAGGGTCGGTCTGGGACTTGATATTCATGCATATCGGATTCCCCTATAATACCACCATTATGCAGAAGCGAAGCCGGACAGCGCGACAGGCGGCGGAAGGACTGGCGCAGTTCAGAGAGTTGATGCCGAAACGGCCGGTACTGATCGGATTCGACGGATTTGTCGATTCGATCATTCAACTGGTCGACAAACGCCAGGACGCCGAGCATTACCAATCGGTGAAGACCATTACGCAGTTCGCCGAGAAGATCCGCCAGGCCGCCGGCCAGAGCGCGAACTATGAACTGGTAACGCTTCAGCGGAAGCTGGGCGGCAACGGGCCCATTATGGCCCAGGCCATGGCGTGTCTGGGGCTGCCGGTGATCTACGTCGGCGCCGTCGGCTATCCCAAGCTGGACCCGGTCTTTCAACAATTGGCAGACCATGCCGAGGTATGCGGCATCGCCGAGCCAGGCGCTACCGATGCGATCGAATTCGCCGACGGTAAGCTTATGCTCGGCAAGACCGACCGCTTCAGCGATGTGAACCCTGAGGAGATCGAAATTACGCTCGGATTGGACACGTTTTACGCATACGTGGCCAGGTCTTATCTGATTGGGATGGTCAACTGGACCATGCTGCCTCGGATGAATGATATCTGGCAGTTCTTTATCGATACCGTTCTGCCGGAGGTGGGCGGCGAAATCGGCCGCAAGCGGCGGCTGATTTTTATCGATCTGGCTGATCCGGAAAAGCGGACCGAGCAGGATATCGACCGGGCATTGAATCTGTGTTCCGAACTGAACGCCTATGCCGACCTGGTGCTGGGCCTGAACCTGAAGGAGGCAAAACAGGTCGCCCGCGTGCTTGACCAGCCGACATCATTCGGCCCAGACGACGACCTCGAACCGGTAGCTCTGTCGATCCGCCAGCGGATCGATGTGCATGGCATAGTCATTCATCCACGCCACAAGGCAGCGGCGGCGATCAAGGATCACAACGGCAAGGTCGACCAGGCGACATTCGTCGGGCCCTATACGGATGAACCGGTCCTGTCGACAGGCGCGGGAGATAATTTCAACGCCGGGTTCTGCCTGGGATTGCTGGCGAATCTGCCGCTGGACCAGGTGCTGTGCCTGGCCACGGCGATTAGCGGGTACTACGTCCGACACGGCGAGAGCCCGGAATTTCAGAAACTGATCGCGTTTCTCAGGCAGTTGCCCACGCCGACGTAATGGGAAAGGGGAAGCCCGAGGCTTTCTGTTTGTCAAGTTTGATGGTTTGTAAGGGGTATACGGTACTATCTTACGAACGCATTACCCCTTGGCATCTTAATAAGTGAAAATCTTATAACCCTTATAAACTTTACAGCCTTATGAACTTTCCACCATGTTGCCGTCAATTTCCCCACGACTTATCACGATTGCAATTGTTGAGCGGATTGTAAAATGGATGCTATGACTGCGATTCAGCCATATGTTCATACCGGCAAGCGGCCGGCATTCGACGCAAGAAAAGTTGAGATAACGAAGTTGTTCGATAAACTGCCGCCTCATGCGATCGAGGCAGAGTATGCACTGCTCGGGTCGATGATACTCGACTGGCGGGTCTGTGGAGATGTGCTACAGATTATCAGAGACCCTGACGATTTCTACAAACCTGCACATGTTGCAATCTACGCCACGTTGATCGAGTTGTACGATCAGAACCAGTCGATCGACATGGTACAGTTGAATCAGCGATTGAAGGACAAGCAGCAGCTCGAGCACGTAGGCGGGCTGCAATACCTTATCGAGCTGGCCGAATCAGTGCCGTCGGCTGCCAGTGCGTCGTATTACGCCCGCATTGTTCGCGACAAGTCGATCCTGCGAAAACTGATCGAGTCGGCTGGCCAGATTATCTATAACTGTTACAACGCCGAAGATGATGCCTCGGTACTGCTGGACCAGGCCGAACGCGAGATATTCCAGATCGCCGAGACGCGTGTGGGTGAGGATGTCTCCGAATTGAAGACGCTCTTGCAGCAGACGTATGAGCGACTCGAGGCGGAAGACGGGCGACTGCTGACAGGCATCGAGACGGGATTCTTCGAACTCGATGAGATGACCAACGGCCTGCAGAAGGGTGAGATGATCATCGTCGCGGCCAGACCGTCGATGGGTAAGACGGCGTTTGCACTCAATATCGCCGAGCACATCGCGGCGACGAATAAGCATCCGCTGGCGGTTTTCAGCCTTGAGATGAGCCGGCAGCAGCTTGCCCAGCGGCTGCTGTGTTCGCGTTCGGGAGTCGATTCGCACAAGCTTCGACGCAATATGCTCAACCGCGACGATTTTGCCAAGCTGTCACTGACGGTCGGTGAACTGTCGGAGTCGCCGCTGCTGATCGACGATACCCCCGGCCTGTCACTGTTGGCTTTGCGAGCGAAAGCGAGACGGCTGGCGGCTAGGCACGATATCAAGGCGGTGTTTGTCGATTACCTGCAACTGATGAGCTGCCCCGGCGCGGAATCGCGCCAGCAGGAGGTGTCGAACCTCAGCCGGGGTATCAAGGCGCTTGCCCGTGAACTCAATGTGCCGGTGATCTGCCTGTCACAACTCAACCGGTCACCTGAAGGCCGGGAGGGACATCGGCCTCGGATGAGTGATCTGAGGGAATCCGGCTCGATCGAGCAGGATGCGGACGTCGTGATCATGCTGCACCGTGAGGATTACTATCACAAGGGCGAGGATGGTTATGAAGATAACAATATCGCCGAGGTGATCATTACCAAGCAGCGAAACGGCCCGACAGGCGTGGTCAAGCTGATGTTCCACGCGGCGACGACACGTTTCCAGAATCTGGCAAGTACTGCGGGTGGTTCGCCGCCATTCTGAAAATGATGGCACGGACAGCAGTCCGTTGCCGACGGTCAGGACTCGAGCCAGAGTGTGACGGGACCGTCGTTGATGATCTCGACTTCCATCATTTTTCCGAACCGGCCGGTGGCCACGTGTCTGACGCCGCGGTTTCTGAACTGCTCGGCGAAGTAATCGCAGAGCGGCTGGGCGCGTTCGGGGCGCGCGGCGCCGGTGAAGCTGGGGCGGCGGCCTTTTCGTGCATCGCCGTAGAGTGTGAACTGTGAAATGACAAGAACTTCGCCATCGATATCGAGCAGTGAGCAGTCGAATTTATCGTTGTTGTCGGGGAACAGCCGCAGTTGGACGATTTTTTCTGCTAGCTTGTCACAGTCCTGCTCGGTATCGTCGTGACCGATACCGGCCAGCAGGACATAGCCTCTGCCGATGCGGCCGACGGTTTCACCGGCGACGCTGACGGCGCCGCGATTGACTCGTTGCAGCAGTACACGCATGTCGGATTCCGGTCAAGTGTCTGACGATATGGTAAGCGGGACGCATCGAGGTTCAAGTGCCGACGGTGAAGAGGTCTCGGGCGTGTTGTATTTCTCGTGGGTCAGCCCGAGGTCACTGAGCATCTTCAGATCGTCCTCAGGCGCCCGGCCGATGGTGGTGAGATAGTTGCCGATGAGGAAGCTGTCAGCTCCAGCGTGGAAGATGCGGCTTTGCAGATCGCCCAGTATCTTCTCACGGCCCCCGGCGACTTTGATGGCCTTGGCCGGCAGGATGAAACGATAGATGGCGATGATCCTGAGTGCTTCAAGCGGATGAAGCGGCTGGTACCGGTCGTATGCAGGGGTGCCAGGTATCGCGTGAAGGAAATTGATCGGGACGACGTCGACGTCGAGCGATCGTAGTGTAAATGCCAGGTCCAGCCGGTCGGACCACGATTCACCCAGTCCGAATATGCCGCCGCTGCATACGGATACCCCGGCCCGGACGAGACGACTGATCGTTTCGATGCGATCATCATATTTGTGCGTGGTGACAATAGCTGGAAAGTACCGGCGGCTGGTTTCAAGGTTGTGATTGACGCGTGTCACACCCATGTCTTTCAGCCGGTTGATCTGATCTTTATTCAGTTCACCCAGTGATGCGCACAGGCCGATTTGTTTACCGGCGTATTGCTTTGCGATCGGTGCAATGCATTCGAGGTCGGTATGGGTCGGACATCGGCCGGCATTGACGATGCCCATGCGTACAGCACCGTTATTAACGGCTTCATTAAAGGCGGCGGCGATTTTCCCCTGCGGTGTTCGGCCGGGCTGGATGTGAGTGTTGTAGTGGCGGGATTGCGAGCAGAAGGCGCAGTCTTCACTGCACGCGCCAACCCGGCCGGTGACGATCGAGCAGAAACTGACCTTATCACCACGGTAATGGATTCGGATCCGGTTGGACCAGTCAAAAAGTTCTTCAAGCCGCTCGTTATCAATTTCACACAGCCATTCAGCTTCAGCACGTGGGACAGGCCCGCCGTTCAGGACGCTCTGGCCGATTTGATGAATGCGTGATTCTGGTGACATTTCAAGTTACCGGGGGAGGCAGGGTATGTCTTGGACCTTCAGACTCTACTGTTCATGGGCTGAGTTTACATGTTTGAAAACCTGATAAACCTTGGTAACTTTCAACCAACCTGAAAAACAGTCCGGCCGTCGGTCAGTATTCAAAGACCTGCTATTCACGTTGGAGGGTTTATCGGCCCCGTTCGTTATCGTCAGGAATTCTGAGCCGTGAGAAGATACGCGGCAGGTCTTCATTCGCGACGAGCCGCAGATTCTTTTTCTGGACATCGAGCCTGTAGATGAGCAACCGGCCGGTCTGGTTATCGAGAACGAAAAGCGCTTCTTCGCCCGAGCGGGTTTGAGTGGTCAGCATGGCGAAATTATCGCGTGCAATGACCATCGCGGCTTGGGCTTCCGAACCGGTGCTGTGTCGGCCGAGTTGCATGATCAGCAGGCCGGCGAGTACCACGGCGGAGGCGATCAGCGTGTAGCAGGCCAGTTGAATTCGTGTCATGGTGTTTTACTCCCGTATGGAGGTCTATCAGGTAATGTATTCGCAATAAGCCGGTGTTCTTATCGTTCCCTGCCGGTGGTACGAGCTGCATCCCGGCTGATGTTCGTCGCCGCAATGTAATCCATCTTCTCGTTCGACGAGTTGAAGAGTGTGGCGACCATCTGCGAGGTCTGCAGATCGATGATATAAACGCAGTCCTGGTTGCTCCGGCCGGTGACGGCGCCGGAGATCATAAGGTACTGGTTGCTGGCTCCGAACTGGGCGGATGCGGGTTCCGGACTGCTCATCACGACGACAAGTCCTGCGAGCAGGACCAGATTGACAAGAATGAGTACTGCCAGTGATCGTTCAGTCATGTTACGGCTCCTTACCTGTGTGGTCCGGCAGTTTACGTGCCTGTCCTGTAAAAACGCCTTAATCCTGATGCCCACGCTTGGAGCCCCAGAAGCTGGCGACACCGATGAAGATAACCAGTCCGATCGCGACGACAAGTGGAATCCACAGCGGCTGCTTCGGTGCCGAATCAACTCGCGCGGCGACGGCAGGTGTTACAGTTACGATCAGAATACAGATTGCCGATAGGAGTTTCTGTAAGAGCATGCATGTCATGATACGCGCAGAGATGAGCAGTGAAAAGCGGGTAATCATTGCAAATGATGGATAATGAATTGGTAACCGGATTTGCGGCATTTGTTCAGATAATAGGGGGTGTTGAATCCAAGCGGAGACTTGAATATTGTTAGGGAAATTAATAACACCACCTCCCCTGAGCAGTCAGAAGCAGAGAAAGCCGGGTTTTTCATGGATTGATTAATCGAGTGTCAATGATCATGTGAGTAAACCCGGAATTGACGGCGGTATTCGGTGGGTGACAGGCCGGTGATTTTCTTGAAGATGGTGGCCATGTTCGACGGATGTGGGAATCCGCTGCGAGCGGCGATGTGTGCCATGGACAGGTCCGTGTTGGCCAGCAGATCACTGGCTCGCTCGACGTGAACGCGTCGGATTTCCTCCATCGGGGTTCGGCCGAGGATTCTGCGGAACCGTGTTTCAAGCGTGGTGCGGCTCAGAGGAACTTGACGGAGAATATCCGTGACCTGGATCGTCTGATGGGCGTGTTCACGGATGAAGCGGATGGCGGCGGCGATTTCAGGCTCGTCGATGGCGACAAGGTCGGTCGACTGGCGAGTGGCAATACCGACCGGCGGTACGAGTACGGGCCTATCGGGCGGCGAGCCGCCTTGCATCAGGCCGTCCAGAATAGCCGCGGCTTCATAGCCGACACGCTCATCCCCGGTGATCACACTGGATAGCGGCGGTATGGCGAATTCACACTCGGATTCCTGGTTGTCCACACCAAGCAGGGCGATCTGGTCCGGAATCCGGATGTCGTTCCGCCGGCAGAACTCGGAAAGCTGCGAGGCCATGGCGTCGTGACAGACCAGAACACCCGCAGGTTTGGGCAGATTGATCAACCAGGTCTCGATACGTGTCATTTCAGTGGCGACGTTCTTCTCCGCCGAGATATCGATCAGACATGATGAAACGCTGTAATCGGCCTCTTGAAGCCGGTCGGTGAATCCGGATTCCCGGCCGAGTGACCAGAGCATGCCGGCATAGCCGCAGAATCCGAAGTTCCGGATTCCCCGTTCAAGGAAATGCTCAGCGGCGAGTCGCCCGATGGCGCTATCGTCGATACTTGCACGCGGAGCATCGACTTCCGCTACGGGAAGGATCGTCACGTAAGGGATCTTGAGTTCATCAAGCAGCTTATCCCATCGCCGCGAGACATCGCAGAAGATCACGCCATCAGGCCGGGTGTTGGTGATCAGGTGTTCGGTGCCCCCGATACCCGGCCACATGCGAATGAACGTCCACGGCCGGTTCTTACGCGCGTACTCCATAACACCGGTGACGATCCGATCAAAGAATACGCCACCGAATAAATCCAGGAAGATGCGTTTGTAACGGGCTGGCATATCGGGGCAATCCTGTCTCTTTTGAGGCGGGCGGAGTCATAAACACTTATGCACGGACGATTGTTCGTCACAACTGTATGATTTTAGTGTTTTGTGGAAACAGATACAAGGCTTTTGGAAAATCCCGTAGTCGCGGAATGCCGGTGGGTTTATTCTATGACAGGAGATAAAGAGCACTTTCCGGTTTCCGTCGGTCGGAATGCATGTAAGTGACTGTTAAATAGTATTCTGCATCTCATTTGTCCATGTGGTGAGGAGAGAAGGATTTTGAGGATTCGAGTCATATCCTCGTTTTTCAGTCTTATACCAGTGATGAAGGAGGAAGATATGGTAGTAGCGAAATACATGGGACTCATGCGTCCGATGATTGTGCCGGTGGCATTTCTGTTAGGTTTTGTCGTTCTGAATCCTGCCTGGGGCGACTACCTGAACCCGAATGATCCACTGGAGGATCGTGTGAATGACCTGGTCTCGCGGATGTCACGCCAGGAGAAGATCAGCCAGCTTGCGGCACGGACGGCGCCGGGGATCGGTCATCTGGGGATTCAGTCGTTCAATTGGTGGGCCGAGGCGCTGCACGGCCTGGACAGTTACTTTGATGACAACTGCACCTGTTTCCCGAGTGCGATCGGACTGGGCAGTTCGTGGAACCCCGACCTGCTCGAGCAGGTGGGTGATGTGATCTCGACCGAGAGCCGCATTTCCTATCATTACAACGGTTGGATTCACGAGCACGATCTGTCGTACTTCAGTCCGGTGAACGTGAACCTGGCGCGTGACCCGCGATGGGGACGGACCGAGGAAGTGTTTGCGGAAGACCCGCTGCTCCAGGGCAAGCTGGGGGTGGGGGTGATTCACGGGATGCACGGCAAGGACGACAGTTACCTCATGCCCGCCGGTGACGTGACGTATCTGAAGACGTTGTGCACGGTGAAGCATTTCGTGGCGAATAACTCCGAGTATAACCGTCACCATGAATCGAACAACATGACAGAGCGAGACCTCCGTGAACATTACCTCGAAGCCTTCCGGCTTTGTGCAATTGAAGGTGAAGCCGAGGCGTTCATGAGTGCTTACAACGCCGTGAATGGCGTGCCGTGCAGTGTGGACAGTTGGCTGCTGACGGATGTGCTTCGTAACGAATGGGGATTCGACGGCTACGTCACTTCCGACTGCGGTGCAGTGGAGAATGTCTGGCGCGATCATCATTATTACCCGAATGCGGATGAGGCGGCGGGGTATGCCATGAAAGCGGGGGTGGACCTGTCGTGCTTCGGCGGCGAGTTCACCAATCATATCGGTAACGCAATCAACCTGGGGATCATCACGGAAGCCGACCTTGATCGTTCTATCAAACGTCTGTTCCGGGCGCGCATCCGGCTGGGTGAGTTCGATCCGCCGGGTACGTGCCCGTACCAGCAACTCGATCCGAACCTGATAGACTCGCAGCAGCATCGCGATATCGCTCGCGAGGCGGCGAGGCAGTCGCTGGTGCTCATGAAGAATGAAGGGAATCTGCTGCCGCTGGATGCCAGTCAGATGGATTCTATTGTCCTGGTCGGCCGGCATGCGATCGAGCCCCAGAACCCCAGCCATTTATCGTTTTTAGGCGGGTATACCGCCAAGCCGAGTTACACGGTGTCGACGAAAGTGGGTGTCGAGAACCTTGTCGGATCGCAGGTGACTGTGCGATATGCAATGGGCATGGGCGAATTTACCGACAGTTCCTTTTCGTTCAGCAGTGAGGAGGAACAATGGATCAATGCGGCCGATGCGGTTGTCGTCGTGGTCGGTACGGACAACCGTGTGATTGGTGAAAGCCGCGACAAGACATTTCTCGAGTTGTACGGCGCCCAGGAATCGATGATCCAGTGGGTGCGCCAGCGTAATCCGAATACGATTGTACTGCTGTACACGGCTGTTCCGCTGGCGATTAACTGGACGGCGGATAACGTCCCCGCGATCGCCGCAGTCTGGTACTTCGGGCAGGAAGGCGGTAATGCGGTCGCTGAGATGCTGTTCGGCCAATACAATCCCGGCGGGAAGCTCACCATGACCTGGTACCGATCGGTGAACGACCTGCCGGCTTTTAACGACTATTACATCATCGGTAACAACCGGACGTATATGTACTTCACCGGTACGCCGCTGTATCCGTTCGGACACGGCCTGAGCTATACTCAGTTTGCCTACAGCAATCTGCAGGTCCCGGGTAGTGTCAGTCAGGGCGGCGGTTCGTTCAACGTCAGTGTCGATGTTCAGAATACCGGCTCGAGGCGCGGCGATGAAGTGGTTCAGTTGTACATTCACGATGTACAGGCGAGTGTGCCGGTCCCGATTAAAAAGCTCGTCGGTTTCGACCGTATCACGTTGGAACCCGGCGAGCAGCGTACCGTGAATTTCACCGTGAATATCGATCAACTCGGTTTCTGGGATGTGAACACCCAGCAGTTCATGACCGAGTACGGCACGATCGATGTGATGGCGGGTAGCAGCTCGGCGGATATCCGACTGTCGGATTCGCTCGAAATTGCGCCGCCGATTCCCGCGCCGACACTCCTGTCGGTCACGCCGCTCTCAGGCAGCACAGTCGAGATTGTCTGGCAGGACAACTCGCATGGTGATCAGCAGGAAGACAGTTTCCTTATCCAGCGAAAGCCCTATGGCCGCATGGATACGTGGCAGCAGGTCGGTGAGGTTGGCGCTGATGTAACGACTTATACGGACACAGACAATGTCCACGGCCTGATCGAGTATCGCTATCGCGTCGGCGCGCATCAGTATTAAAACGTTCCTTGCTATTTTAACGAGAGGAGGACTTTTGACGCTGGAGTTTGCGCAATCCGTAAAAACTACTGCGCATTATCCCGTGGTAACACCGTATGTGGCAGTTATTATTAGACCTGTAAGAGGTTATGTGCCGGAAGAGGAGAAAGTCGTTTGCCTCTCAAATCCTGGAAGCATTACGTATTCGGACATGCGGCACATATCAAGCTGCGACTGCAGCAGGTCCTGAATCGTTGTGAAAGCCAGTATCCATTGCATTATCCGGGCGTCAGAGTAAGCGGCAGTCGAAACGGAATTGCAATGGGCGTCAGCGGATGAGGGCACTTCAGCGTCGGATTCATTTATGCGATTAAGAGAAGGGTACCATACGATGAATCAAAAAAACACCTCCAGCAATTTGATCTTCCTGCTCGGCTTTGCGGCCGGGGTATTCATTCTGTTCAATACGATATGTCTTCAGGCGCAATCGGTTCCGATTCCGCCGTCCTACCTGGTTGCGACGGAGGATGCGACGTTCAATCGTATCAGGTTGGAATGGCGTGACGGTTCGGATAACGAAGATGGATTCCGGATCGAAAGAAAGACAACCGGTGCCTACAGCCTGCTGGCGGAAGTCGGGCCGGTGCCGGGTCACGGTGATCAGACAAATTACCATGATGAGAATCTCGCGTGGTCGACGAGTTATACCTATCGCGTGCTGGCATTCAACGGTGCGGGCAACTCGACGTATTCCAATGAAGATACTGCCACCACCCCCCAGGAACTCGTCAACCACATCGTCAACGGTGAGTTCGAGCTTGACCCGGTGAATAACAACGGCTGGACCGCGCAGATATGGTCCGGGTCGGTGACCTTCGAGTGGGCGACGGACGAAGTCCGCGGCGGTTCCCATTCGGCGAAGATCGTCTGCTCGAATTCGGAAGGCGGATACAACAAAGACCTTGTAGATCGCATTCCCCTGACGGCCGGTTATTCATACGACCTGAGTATCTGGGTGAAGCTGAATGGTGTCACCGGTGACGGTGCGTGGATATGGACGGAGCAGTTCAACAGTTCGGGCGGCGTGATCGGAGGGACCCGTTGGGACAGTTCGAAGCTGACCGGAACACGTGACTGGATGAAGTTAAGTCACAAATTTACAGCGACTTCGACTGCCGCCAGCATGAACCTGTATATTCACTTCAAGGGAAGTGGAACAGTCTGGTATGACGACGCAGTGGTTGCGAAAGGCGATCCGCCTCCACCGCCGGGCACGCTTGTGGTTGACGGTTACCAGGTCATCGAGCCGTGGCACCGGTTTTACGAAGGGTCGGTGGGATCATGCCATCCGATTACAGTGCTGAGTTCTTCATACGGTCGGAATATCCAGGGGGCATTGACTCGCGGTCATAATGAAGCGGGATTCAAACGTATCCGGCCCCACGGAATATTGAACAGTTCCGTAGGCGTCTACAGCGAGCCGGGTGGCACGCCGACTTACAATTGGACGACGTTTGATCAGATCTATGATACGGTACGATCGATCGGCATGTATCCGATTGTGGAGCTGAGCCATACACCGCCTGATCTCGCGACGGGTGGTTCGACGTGTTTTTGGTATAACGGACATGCAGGCAGGATCAATCCGCCTGATAATTATCAGCGATGGCGAGATCTTATCCGTGAAATTGTCCTGCACTGCGAAGCCCGATACGGAGTGGAGGAAGTCCGAAACCAATGGTACTTCGAGGTCTACAACGAGCCTGATCTGCCCTATTTCTTCGACGGTTCGTCCGAAGATTACCTGCGGATGTATGACTGGGCGGCGGAAGGGATTATTCAGGCCGACCCACTCGTGCGCCTGGGCGGGCCGGCGACCTCCGGCGGCAGGCTGTTCGGTTCGGACCCGAATTACATTCATCCCGAGCAGTTCATCAAGCACGTTACACAGGAAACAAATTTCGCCAACGGCCAGATCGGCACGAAGTGCGATTTCATCTCATATCACCGCTATTCGAACGACGGCGGCTACAACGGCGGGGTCTCCAAGCCGATTTCTATCGTCAGTTACCACGAGGGTGTCATCAACCTGATGGCGCAGTACGGCTTTACCGGCGAAGCCATGTGTACGGAATGGGCGCCGACGTACGATTCGATTCCGGTGCACAGCGACACGGAAAGCGCCGCCTCCTTCATCGCGAAATCGATACACCTCTTGAACGATAACGGCGACGTACCGCCGCCGGATATCTATTCATGGTGGGTGATCTCAGATATTTTCGAGGAGTGGAATGCTTACCGCGTTAACTTCATGCCGGCCTACGGCGGTGAAGGTCCGGGTGGCGGGCGGACGGGCGATTACGGCCTTATACTCCGCGGTGATCCCGCGATTCCCGATTCCTACGACGTTGAGAAAACCTCGTTCAACGCGTTCAAAATTCTACACCAGTTGACGGATGACCGTCTGTCATTCGTCGGCGGTACGACCGGAAACGGTGTGAACGGTACCGCGACCATCGCATCGGACAACATGTCGATACAGGTAATGGTCTACAACCACATCGACGGTGGCACGGCCGACTCGACCCAGAGCGAACAGGTGACGCTTCGGGTGCAGAATATCCCGTTTGCACCCGGCCAGGTGAAAGTCTCACACGTGGTCGTCGATCGCACGAGAAGTAATTCCTACCGCGTCTGGCAGGATATGGGCAGCCCGCTGGCCCCGTCGGCGTCGCAGTGGGCGACGTTGCGGGCGGCGGCGGCATTGACGGATCACGAACCGCAGCAAACACTGACTCTCAGCAGCAGTACATTCGAGAAAACATTCAATGCGAATGTCTACAGTGTTCACCTGATCACACTCGAATCGGATACGACGATTACCCCGCCTTCGAATCTCGTCGCCACGGCGGTATCCGGCAGCGAGATCAACCTGAGCTGGCAGGATAATACACACGGCGACGATCAGGAAGACGCTTTCGTGATCCAGCGGCGGCCGTATCAGGGCCAGGATGAATGGCATAATGTCGGAACCGTCAGCCAGGATGTGACAACGTATAACGATACCGATCATATCTGTGGCATGGTGACTTATCACTACAGGGTCGGCGCGATGAAGAGTTTCTGATAGTCGGTTCAGCGAAAATGAGGTGCTGCCTCGACATGATCTGTCGGGTATGAATCAAGAATCGGTGGCGAGGCGGCGAATTTGAAAAATGAAGAAGAAAGAAGCACTCAAATAGATGGTGACATGGGTTCCAGGGAGGGTCGTTATTCAATAACCCTCCCTTCCCAGGACTTGTTTCCTCTTTATTCTTTGCCGGCCGGATTGACCTCCTGCCGGCAATTTCGCCCGGCGTGCTGAAATCATCGTAAGCCGCGGGCATGACGAAAAACACGTTTGGATGACATATGTAAATCAAGGGACTCACGACATCTGATTCATGACATGGTGAAGGGGATGGAAAGGAGTTGACGGTTCACGGAATGAAGACACTGACAGGATGAAGAGAGTTTAAATCATATCGAATGCGAGAATGAGTCAGGTTTCGGGTGGTGCGGCAGGACGGTTCTGTCGTACCGGTTGAGTGTCCAGGTTAACAACATTTTTTTGGAGGTTTCGCGTCATGTTGAGAAGAAAAAAGGCATTATTATGTCCATCTGTTCAAATGTGGCTATTGTTTATGCTGATGCTGGGCGTGTGCTGTACCAGTCCGGTTTCCGCACTGGGGCCGGCGTTCTATTCCGATGGAACGGGCACGTACATTGAAGGTGTGGATTCCGAGAATCCGGTGATCTACGACAATGAGTACATCGAGGATGTGATCGATTGCCAGTACATCATGTCCAAGGCGTCTCTGGGTGAGGTGGACCTGGTGGGTATCGTCGGTACGTGTTATATCGACGGCGGCTGGATCGACAGTCTGTGGGATTTTTTCCCGCTACTGTGGAACCAGGCGAATAATTCCGGCCTGTGTATGGATCGCATCCCCTATCCCGTTCAGGGCCAGCGTAGCAAGATGAACCGGCCCGGTGACGGTGTGATCGAACACACGAGCTTCAATGTATCCGATGGTAGTACGCTCATCGTGAATGAAGCCAATAAATGCACACCCGAAAAGCCGCTGTTGATCTACATCGGTGCCCAGGCCGGCTCCGCTGCTGTGGCATATCTGCAGGATAACAGCATTGCTGACAAGGTGATGGTGTTTCATACCGACGGTGTGGGTTACAACGGCAAGGACTCGTGGGCGAGGGAAATCTGCATCGAGCGGTTCCGTTATGTTCATATCGGCAAAAGCTTCTGGTTCAACCAGACGGCCAAGCCCAGCTACTGCGACTGGTGGGTATTGCCCACACCTTCGTGGTGTGCCGTGGATGAGTGGGGTATGTTCCCTGATAACGAGTATTGCAATTATATCGTTGATACGTTTACCCGTAACTTCCATTACAACGGCCAACTACCACAAGGTCACTGGGACGGCCCGCTTGACGGGTTCTGGGTCGGCGTTTATGCCCCGGGCTGGTGGCGAGACGGAATGGTCAAGCTCAAGAAGGACTGGGGACCGGCATCGAACGACACCGAATACAAGGTGCTCGATATGCTCTTGCCCGGTTACGATGCCCAGCGAGCCGCTCATGATGAATTGCTCCAAACATGGATCAATCCCGACGCATATGACGGCATCTGCCCGAACGAGTGCCGGCCGAAGAATCTCGCCGCGACACCCGTCAGCACAACGCAGGTCGATCTGACATGGGAATTCACGGACCGGCCTGACCTGGATTGCGTGGCGACCGGTTTCACTGTCGAGCGAAAGCTTGCCAGTGGAGGGGATTTCGCGCCAGTGGGCACTGCCGGGGCGGCCGCGAGGAGTTATAGTGATTCGGGTTTAACCGCAAGTACATCTTATCTGTATCGTGTTATGGCAAGCCTCCAGATCGGCGGGACCAGTGAATACTCGAACCAGCAGACCGTAACCACGCTGGACGAGCAGCCTGCCGCACCGAGTAACCTGGTCGCCACCCCCAGTGCGAGTTCGCTCGAAGTGACACTGACCTGGCAGGATAATTCCGACAACGAGCAGGGCTTCGCCATCTGGCGTAAGGAAGCAGGCGGTACGTATGCCGAAGTCGGGACCGCACCGGCGAATGCGACCTCCAAGGTCGATAGCAGCGGCCTGTCGTCGTCCACGCTGTATTACTACCAGGTGACAGCGTACAACAGCGGCGGCGCTCAGCATTCCGATCCGAGCAACGAAGCGTTTGCACGCACCGCATGTGTGCTCGATCCGCAGATCGTGGATGACGCCGATCCCGCCATTACCTACGTGGGCACGTGGTCCGCGCAGAACGGCTGGGGCGGCCGATACCTGACCACCATCCATGAAAGCGATGCCTCTGGCGCTTATGCCGAGTTCACCTTCAACGGCAGTGAAGTCAAACTCTTCGCTGATAAACAGGGCCACGGCGGCACCGGTAAGCTGTATATCGACGGTGTCTACCAGATGGATGCCAACTTCAACGGCGCAACCGCGTACCAGGTTGAAATCGCCTCCATCGGAAACCTGCCCTGCGGTGAACATACACTCCGCATCGAAGTGGACAGCGGTTGGAACTACGTCGACTTCATCCAATACACACCGTGCTGCCCGTCAACCGTGACGAATCCGCCCGCCGATCCGACCGGCCTGAGTGTCGTGGCCGACGGAAGCAGCGGCGCCGACTTGTCATGGCAGGATAACGCCGGGGATAATGAGGATGAAGAAGACCTGTACGTCATCGAGCGAAAAGCCGACGGCGAATCGGTCTTCACCGAAGTCGCACAGGTCAGTGGCATGCCGGGGATCGGTAACACGGTCAATTACGCCGATTCCGGCCTGACTTACAGTACGACGTACACCTATCGCGTGTATGGCCTGAATACGATCGGCAACTCGGGTTACACGAGTGAAGTGCCGGTGACCACCGGCCCGCCGGACCCGCCGCCGTCGCCGGTCAACCTGGCTTGCGATGCGGGTGACGCACGCATCGACCTGTCATGGGACGCCGTTACCGCCGATCCCGAGGTGCTGTATTACATCGTTCACCGTTCGACCAGCGCCGCCGGCCCCTACAACGCGGTCGCCGTGGCGTTCGGAAGCAATTCGATCGTCGATTTCAGTGTGTTGAACGACACGACGTATTACTACCGCGTCGTGGCCGTGAGCACCTGGGGTATGCAGTCCGGCCAGTCGCTCGAAGCGGACGGCACCCCGAGTGAACCGACGGCGCCTGATGCCCCGAGTGATCTGGCCGCCGGTGCCGGTACGGATTACATCGCACTGAGCTGGACGGATAACTCGGATAACGAGGACGAGTTCCAGATCGAACGCATGGGACCCGGCGAGACGGTTTATTCACTGCTTGCCACCGTGAATGCGAATACGACGTCCTATTCGGATAACGGCCTGGATTCGGGCGAAGAGTACTGCTACCAGGTCCGTGCGTCGAATGAAGTCGGACCGTCCGCTTACGCCGGCCCGGTCTGCGAAACGACCAGCTCGTGCGTTCCTGAGCTGATCACCGTCGACGACGCCGATCCGCTGATCACCTATACAGGCTCATGGAGCCCGCAGAGCGGCTGGACCGGCAGGTACATGGATACCCTCCATGAAACCGAATCGAATGGTGCGGCTGCCGAGATCAGCTTCAGCGGTACATCGGTCGAACTGCTCGGTGACCTGCAGCCGTGGGGCGGTAACGCCACAGTCTACATCGACGGCGTGTCGCAGGGTACGGTCAGCTTCAACGGCTCGTCCGCGTACCAGCAGGTGATCTACAGCAGTGGTACGCTCAGTAATGAATCGCATACGTTCCGCGTGGTCTGCAACGGCGGCGGGTGGACGTATGTCGATGCCATCGAGTTCATGGGTTGCGTAGCACCCCCTGCTCCGCCTGCGGCACCGTCGAATCTGACGGCAACCGCCAACGGCACGAGTATCACTCTTGCCTGGCAGGATAACTCGGGTAACGAGCAGGGATTCAAGATCGAACGCGACGGCGTCGAAATTGCACTGGTCAGTGCCGATGTCACCGGATACGTTAACTCGGGCCTCAACCCGCTGACCAGCTACACCTACCGTGTTCGTGCCTACAACGCCGGCGGCCATTCGGCCTACTCCAATGAGGCGACCGAAACCACCGGTGAACAGTCCAGCGCTGTACTGCCGAACTACGTGGCGCTGACGCCAGGTGCGGTTGCACCTTACGTCACGACAAATGAACAGGTCGGGCCGGATGGTTACAACATCACCTCGACCGGCTGGATCGGCGGCCATGGTATCTGGTACGACGGCGGCGCGGGTGATATGAGCCCGTTCCATTATGTCGAACTGACAGGTGATTTCACCCTCTCAGTCCAGGTCACCACGATGATGAACAGCGTCAGCCAGTTCGGCGATCGTGCCCATCAGTGTGCCATCATCATGGCACGCGAGATGCTGGACCCGAAGGCGAGAATGTTCGCAGGCGGCGTCACCGGCGAGCAGGGCTTCAGCGATATGCAGTACAAGATGTTCTGGCGTAATCTATACGGCGGCAACATCGGTAACGGCGGCGCTGAAATCATCAATACCAATACCGGCGATAATCCGGCGACACGCTATGCCGCCGGGCAGGTCTGGATGCGGATGCAACGCGTCGATGACGAGTTCAGCATCTGGAGCAGCTATGATGGCGTGAACTGGCAGTTCGAAATGAGCCGTGACCAGGAGCGATGGCTCGCACCACCGACCATGTACGTCGGCCTGTGCGTCCATTCACTGACAACCGGCAGCTATTCGGCCGAAACGGTTCAGGTTGAATACAGAAATCTGACGGTATCACAGCCGTAACAGATGCCGATATCTCTCCGGTTGCCGCCGCTGAATCGGCGGCAACCGGTTTATGAATCTCGGAATGAACAGGAAGAAAAGCCGTCACGTGACGGAGGGTTCTGCAGGGAGATGCTCAGGTATTTCCCTGCTTTTTTGCTGTTCGCTACTGCTCCCAATACGCTCCAACACGGTATTCATACAAAACCTCGCCGTGCAGATATTGCGTGTCGTCGTACTGTACGACATCCGGTCCGACCGTACCCACTGTGCCCCAATCGTACTGGCCCAGCCACGGACGGCGTTGAACGACGAAGCCGGATTCCTGAAGATCACCGGCGGTGTTGTCCTGCCAGGTAATACGGATCGCGCCGGGTTGGCTTTGATACGTGGCCGCCAGGTTGTCCGGAGATGAAGCATTACAATCTCCGCCCGGACACCACCGGTACATCAGAACCTTACCCAGATAATCCTCTTCAAGGTGCACAATGTACTCGTTGTTGCTCCTGCGATAAGCGGAAATGCCCTGGATAATATCGATCCAGCCGGTATTCTCCACGCCGCCGACCTCCGGCCCGGGCACCATGACGCCCATGTGCTTGCCGTCGTAAAGACGGTTCACGAACACGCGGCCTTTTTGCAGCCAGCCTGCCGTGAAAATGTATTCGCCCGCGATGGCAAGGCAGTAGGTATCGACTCCCGCACTTGATACGAATGGTATGGTCGTCCGGTTGCCCTGCATATAGTTATGACAGATGTGGATCGGTTGAATCGATCGGCCGTACTGCTCGCCCAGAATGAGAATGTCACGATCCACTTCGTAATGCACCCGTTTGATCGTTCGTGTGATACCGTCCGGGACAGGCATATCATAAACGTGGTTGACGTCGTAAATCGGATTGCCCACAGGGTCCAGACCCAGGCATTCGTAACGTTTGAATCCCCGGGCCAGCCAGATATCACCACGCTCGTCCACCCAGCAGGCGCCGCGGAGATCATCAGGCAGATTGGCGAAGTACTCGTCTGCCTGGTAATGGCCGTCCCCGTTGACGTCTCGCCAGATGAACCGTCCGCTGCCCGGCCAGTCGGGCGGATTCTCATTCGGCCAGGGGGTGCTCGAGCCGAAATTGATCGGGCCGGGGTACATCATGATCAGACCCGAGGGGATCGCGATTTCACCGTCGAACCGGAAAATATTGATGTAATTTCCCGGCTGCCCGATCGTATAGATGAAACGCTGGCCTTCGATGTACGTGATCATCGGCGTGCAGATGCCGTGCTCCATCGATGCGGTGACCGCCATGTTGCCACGTGGGTCCTGCGGGTAGGTGACACGGTCCAGCGTGTAACCCGTCCACGTCGCTTCCTCGCCGTCGGAGTTCGTAAAGTCCATGACGTAATGGTTGGCCACGCCCCATACATCCAGGCAGTCGGTTGCCGGATCGCAGACCTTGACATCGAGAAAATCATGGTCGTAGAGTTCCCAGACCAGTTCGCCGCCCGGAGTCAGCTTGCGGATCACCGTGCCCTGTTCGCTCATACCGACGTAGATATTGCCCTGTGCGTCAACACCGATACCGCGAATACCCCAGAACTTCATGGGTGTCACGATACCCGGGATGCCGCTGCCGATGCCGCCGTAGTCTCCGAATGTCCGAACCAGAACGGGATTTTCCCAGTCCGTCACGTCGTAAAAAAGTATCTGCTGCCTCGGACTGGTCTGAGAATCGGCGATCATCAGGAGGCCGTCGTTCGATATCGCCAGTGCCATCGGCTCGTACAGGCCGGGGAACTCGACCATAACACCATCACACCTGATATAGAGTGGAATGATTTCATATTCGTTTCTCGCAGTCGTCGACTGCTCCATGTACATGAAAACAATCTCCCACACACGACCGGAAAGATCGGTCACGGTCATACTGTCGGCGCCCATGTCGAGATTGCCCGCTACGTCGCCATCGAGATACAGCCCGTAGTTTCTACCGCCTTCGTCATAATGACTCCATGTATAACACAGGCCCGCCGGTGTCGTATTCATATGCACAATGAAATTCTGCACCCATTTGCCGTCCGCCCCGCCGAAACTGTTGCCCGTCCACGAAGTGGAATAAAAACCTTCAAGCTCAGCGCGAACCACGGATGGTATCGAAAGGCAGATGAGTACAACCACACACCCTGCAAGAACTGTTCCGTATCTCTCATGATATCTCATTCGGCGTTCTCCTCGACCCCGGCGATGAAGTGATAACCTGTCAGTAGTCTTGTTTTTCTAAATAGTGCTCTCGAGGCTGCGCGCAGTTGATCATCGCCTCCGGCCGGGCAGCCGGTTATTTCATTCCTCTGATCCACATGCTCATAATGAACAGTCAGTCATTTCTTTATCCTCCTGTTGACTGGCTGAGCTTGTTTTGACTTAATGCAGCTTTTCTTCAAACAGCCGCAGTGTTGTTTGATGCGAGGTGACTGTTTCCCTTCTTCAAACTGAATCTTTGCCTTTTTCCATGTGTACTACACTGTCTTATCCTAATGATCGCAGCCAGCAAAAAAAATGCCAGTTTGTACACATCTTTTGCCATTTTCGACAGGCATGCCGATTATGCCAGGGTTATCTGGTTTGTCGAACCAGACCGCCTTACTCCTGTTCTTCTTCATTTTCTTTGGGTTTGAACGCGTCGCCGAGTCCTTTCAGGGCATCGCCGGTCTTATCGCCGAGGTCCTTGACGCCTTCCCCGAGATTTTTGGCACCTTCTTCAAGTTGTTTACCCGTTTCATCGAGCTTCGCGCCGACACCTTTGACGACCTCGATTCCCGCGTCGCCGAGTCCTTTCAGACCCGACAGACCGTCTTCAAGTCCATTGAGCATGGCCGCCGGAAGAAGGTCGCCCGATTGCTGAACAACCGCCAGGAGAATGCTGCGGATCAGAACCCCGGTCATCTGTGAGAGGACCACGCCCTTTTCGGAATCCGTGCCCAGATTCGTCAGCCGGATCTCCGGTACGTTCACCTTCAGCGATTTACGCTCCTCCCCGAGTGTGAAAAGCTCGACGTCGACATCGACATTCTTAACCACCGCTTCACGTATGACGAAACGTTTCTCTTCCTTCTCTTCAGATGCTTCCGCCGGTGGTTCTTCACCCTCAGACGGTTTCAGACGCTGGAGGTTCTTCATGATGACTTTGTAATTTTCGCCCTCCTTCGTCTTTTCAAGGTACATATGGATATCACTCAGTGTGACAGTGGGCACCTCGACAGTGTCGTTACGCAGCGATCCCAGAGAGACATCGATATGCCCGTCACCGAGCTTCATGAAGAACGGTGTTTCGAAACCTTCAGGATTGTCGATCTGAAGGTTCCCCAGGGTCACCTGGCCGTTGAATAAGCCGATGTGAACACGATCCAGAGACGTATCCACGCCGGTTGCATAACCGGTGCCGTATTCGATTCCCTTGCGGGCGATACTGTCGAGAAACAGGACGCCGGCGACAGCGACGATGATGATAATTACCAGGATCACGAGCAGGACGCGTGTGAGTTTCTTCATGGTGATGCTCCCATTAGCGTGGTGTCAGGAAAACAGGTGCAATGTGGTATATGATATACCGCAAGCGGTTATGGGGAAATGCGGATAGTGGAATTTGGTGAAAAGGATGCCGGATAAACCAGACCAGCACGAAGCGTATATGGCCCGGGCATTGGAACTGGCTGCCGCCGGACAGGGTCGGGTCGAGCCGAACCCGATGGTCGGATCAGTGATTATCCGAGACGGGCGGGTCCTCGGTGAGGGCTACCATCAACAGTTCGGAGGACCGCACGCCGAGGTCCTGGCAATCCAGGCATGTCGCGACGCCGGATATGATCCCGCCGGTTCAACGATGTACGTGAATCTCGAACCGTGCTGCCATCACGGCAAGACCCCGCCTTGTACCCGAGCAATCGTGGAAGCTAATATCACAAGCGTGGTGGCCGCCATGGTCGACCCGAACCCACAGGTCGCAGGCGCAGGTATCGCCGCACTGCGGGAAGCCGGTGTCGATGTACTCGTCGGTGTGTCTGGGGACGAAGCCGGACAACTCAATCTGCCGTTCATCAAACGCCAGACCACCGGCCTGCCGTGGATTATCGCCAAGTGGGCACAAACACTCGACGGCAAAACGGCCACGGCCACCGGCGACAGTAAGTGGATCAGTAACGAACTGTCACGCCATCATGTCCATGAACTGCGGGCTCGCGTCGACGCCGTTATGGTCGGTGTCCGGACCGTGATGATTGACGACCCGCTACTCACTGCACGTGTTCCCGATATCCATCGAAAAGCACGCCGCGTTGTCGTCGATCCCGGTCTCAAGATACCCCCGAACTCACAACTGATCCGAAACCCCGACCCGCCTGTGCTTATCGCGCACGCAGTGGATCAGACCGATCCGGCTCGACTCGAACCTGTCAAAAGAAGTGGTGTCGAAACCATGGCGATCAGGCGGCTCGAAAACGGCCGGCTCGACCTGAAGCAACTGCTTGCTCATCTCGCCGAAGTGCACGCCGCCACGAACGTACTGATCGAAGGTGGCGGCAGGTTGATCGGTACGATGCTCGATCAGGAACTGGTCGACCAGTTACTTGTCTTCCTGGCACCGAAGATCATCGGGGATCAGGACGCTCTCACCAGTGTTCAGGGATTGCAATGTGACCACATTGCATCCGCCTTGCAGTTCAAATTAAACAGTACTCAACAGATCGGCGACGACCTTATGCTGGATTATCGGTTTGCCGATAACATGTATTATCGCTGACGATACCTGCTATATTATGTAATAGCCTGTATCAGGTATGAGGATGCTACCAGTATGACGGTCCAACAGTCATTTGTCGATAAAGGCCAGTACGTTCTGGTGATCACTAGGGGCGATCGCACGGTCAGTGAACTGCGGAAAGCACATGAGCAGCTGGCTTCCTATTGCAGAACACATCAGGTGAAACGCGTTCTGGCTGACAGCAGCGGTATGAAGGGCGAACTCAGTGAACTGGATATCCTCGAACTCGGCGGTCAGATGAAGATGCTCGCCAACGCCGGGATCGAACGGTTCGCTATCGTCATGCCGGAGCAGGATTACACCGACTTCGGCGGTACCGTGGCGTCTAACCGGGGTGTGCCGACAAAAACATTCATGAATATCGAAGAGGCGGAAAAGTGGATCCTTTCAGATGCGCCGTGATTATTGACCGGCCGCATCGACCACGATACGGTTGCCGTGGACTTCAACAACTTTGACTTTCCCGCCCGGTTCGATGAACGCGCCGATACTGACCACATCGATGAGCCGGCCGCCGAAATCAACGCGACCCGACGGCCGTAGGCCCGTGCCGGATACCCGGCCGAGCTGACCGACCTCGATGACGCCCCCGCCGATGGCCTCGTCCCCACTCATCGCCTCCAGGGGCTGATCGAGCGTACCACCGACACCTGCGAGGACCGGCTGCTCATCGCCCAGCATCAGTCGGTTCAGAAACGGGAGCCTGCCGAAATGTTTCGTGATATAGTAAAAACCGATCATGCTTGCGAATAGACCGGCGACCATGAAGATCAGTGATGAGATCAGACGATGCCACATCTCCGGCGGAGGAAGCCGGATCGGCCCGATGCCGCTGCCACCACCGGTCGGCACAACCGATAGCACCAGGCCCGCGAACATCAGGCAGAGACCCACTATGCCGAGTAGCCCGAAACTCGGCGTAAAAACCAGTTCGATGATCAACAGCACAAAGCCCACGGCGAACATGATGATATGCCACACCTCCGCCAACCCGATCAGAAAGGGCGACACCAGCAGGAGTATCAATGCAATCGCGGCCACGAGACCCGGCACGCCCAGACCCGGTGACTGGAATTCCATGTAAGCGCCAAGAAGCAGTGCAATGATCAATACGCCGCGGACCAGCGGATTCGTCAGGTAGCCCGCCAGGTCTTCAGACCAGGTCTGCGATACACGCGAGACACTCCCGGCTGATAGATACTGCTTCAGTTCTCCAAGGTTCCTGACCGTTTCCCTGGACAGGCCGATGTCATGGGCACGCGTTTGATTCAGCGTGAGCAGTGTCTGGCCGTTATGCACACGACCGTCGGGTAATCGGGCGCCGCTTGATAACTTCTCCACCGGCTTCCACTTGCCGATATCCTCGTCGGTCGCTGACTCACGCGTGACATGAGCCGGCACTGCCGAACTGGTGTTCGAGCCGCCGAATAGCCCGCCAAGTACACCCCCTTTCTCAATATCCCTGCCCTCGACCATCAACGCATAATCCACCTGATTGACCAGACGCCGCTCACCCGTCTGGTTGTGCTCGACGTAGTAGACTTCCACCTCCAGCTCGCACATCGCGTGAAAGAGCACATAGTCATAGCCGTTGTCTGTCGCGTTATCACGGAATTCCTCCAGTATCGGCGACAGCGCCTTGGCACGTTCCGTCGGTGCGAGCTCCTGGCCCGGTACGATCGGAGCGCAATCGCCCGTGGCGGCGGAATCCGACATGATGATCTCATCGCACGACGATGCGATCATGATCCCCGCTGAATAGGCGTCGTTGTTGATCCAGGCTATTGTATAGACCGGGATTTCACTCTTGATGTACTTGCTGATTTCCAGCGCCGACGTCACCACCCCGCCGGGGGTATCCAGCTCGATGACAATCACCGTCGCACCCTCGTCGACCGCTCGGTCCACCCGCCGCTTGAGGCTTTCAAGTACAAAGTCATAGATCATGCCCTCGATCGGGATCACAGCTACATTCGCACCCGAGGGCATGATATTCACAGCAGAAGCCGGTTGCGTTTCCCCAGGGGCCGCTTCCGACAATGAGGATTCCACTTCGGCCCCGTCACTAAGCTGAGAATCGTCCGTTACATCCTCCGACGACATATCCGATTCACCCGCACCCAGCAGAAGCATCGAAAAAATCACCGGGATCAGCCACAGAGATCGGGCACCATACAGCCGACTGTATAAATAGGGTTCCTTCATGACATCACATTATAACCACCCGTCACTCCCCGCGTCATGGTCTCTCCACATCACCCGGATCCCGTCTCGCTATGCCGCTTTATTCCAGCGGCACCGACCACTTCGCCGTCCGTAACCCCGGTTGTTACAATACAGCTTTTCAATCTGCAGGAGTATCACCATGAGCACCCGGCCCATCCGTGTTACCGTCTGGCATGAGCATGTCCACGAGAACAAAAGTGAAGCTGTCAGAAAGGTTTATCCCGACGGTATGCACGCCGTCATGAAAGCCGCCATCGAGGAATACCTCGGCGACGACGTGATAGTCCGTACAGCCCTGCTCGAAGAGCCGGACCACGGCCTGAGCGACGATGTGCTGGCCGTGACCGACGTGATCACCTGGTGGGGACACGCCGCTCACGGGGCCGTTCAGGACGATATCGTCAATAAGGTCTACCAACGCGTGCTCGAAGGAATGGGACTGATCGTTCTACACTCGGGCCATTACTCGAAGATTTTCAAAAAACTCATGGGCACCGGCTGCGGACTGCGATGGCGAGAGGCGGCCGAACTGGAACGCATCTGGTGCGTCAATCCCGGCCACCCGATCGCCGATGGACTCACCGAAGAGTTCTTCGAGCTGCAACATACCGAGATGTACGGCGAACTGTTCGATATCCCCACACCTGATGAGCTGATCTTCATCAGTTGGTTCGAAGGCGGCGACGTGTTCCGATCAGGCTGCACGTGGACACGCGGCAAGGGCAGAATCTTCTACTGGCGGCCAGGCCACGAAACGTTTCCACTTTACTATGACGACAACGTCAGAAGAATTCTCGCGAACGGTGTCCGCTACGTCGCACCGAAATCGACTTCACCGTATCGGAAAAATTCGCCCTGTATCAAGCCGCCCCTGAGCCCGATTGCAACACGACATGAAGTGGATGAATCGATTCATCAACATTGATGATGGAATCCCGGGATGACATGCGAAATGTCGACCTTCGGCCTGATCGATTGGTTTGCGCTGGGTGGTTACATCGTCGCTATGGTTGTCATCGGTCTGTTGGCCGGTCGCAGGCAGAATGATTTAAATGGCTTCTTTCTTTCGTCTCGCTCAATGCCGGCCTGGGCGGTGGCTCTGTCCATTCTCGCCACGTCGCTCAGCGCCGCCACCTTCATCGGCGTGCCGCAACTCGCGTATGCCGGTGACTTGACTTACCTCGTGCTCAACATCGGCGGCATAATCGCGGCGGTCTTCGTGGCAGCGGTGTTCATACCGGTGCTCTACAGGGCAGGGACCATTACCATCTACGGCTATCTCGGCAGGCGGTTCGGCCGAAACGCCGCAGTCGCGGCCGCGATGTGCTTCCTGATCGGGCGACTGCTCGCTTCCGGCGCCAGGCTGTTCATCGCGGGGATCGCATTCTCACTCATGCTCTTCAATGATATCGATACGCCCTTCCTCGTCTGTGCGATTGTCATCCTGGGTGTCATCGGTACATTCTATACCGCCTGCGGCGGAATTAAGGCTGTGATCTGGACCGATGTCATTCAGATTGTCATCGTGACCGGGGTCGCCGCCTTCAGTATTTTCCTGCTGCTCGATCTGATCCCTCTGTCCGTTTCCCAGATCATCGAAACACTTCGTCATGCAGATGGCATGGACAAGCTCAGGGTGCTCGATACCTCGTTCAACCCCTTTGACAGTCAGAATACCTATACGCTCTGGGCGGGCCTGGCGGTAGTGTTCGTGAATACCGCCGCACTCGGTGCCGATCATGACTTGACCCAGCGAATGCTCACCACACGATCGGTATGGAAAGGAAGCTGGTCGGTAGTTGCTTCCAATCTGCTGGGGATGCCAGTGGTTTTCATGTTCATGGTCATCGGACTGCTCCTTTCAATTTACTACGGCATGCCCGAGGTTATGGCCGATGCCGCACCGGCCGAGCAGGTCGGCGATGGCAGAAAGGTTTTTCCACTGTTTCTGCTACATCACATGCCGGCCGGAATGGCGGGACTTGCCATGGCCGGACTCTTCGCCGCCGCCATGAGCAGTTTCGACTCCGCCGTGAATGCCATGGCCGCCAGCTTCATCGCCGACCTGTACCTGCCGATCAAAAAGCCGGAAAACGGACGCGGCAACGTGTGCCCGCACGGCAAGCTGTCACTCCGATATTCACGCCGCGCCGTCGCCGCAATCGGGCTGTTGCTGACACTGTTCGCAATATTGGCCGCTTATCTCCAGCAGCAGGGCAACCAGAAACTGATCGACTTCGCACTCGGGATCATGTCTTTCGCCTACGCCGGACTGCTCGGCGTATTCCTTACCGCTATCCTCACCCACAGGGGCAATAATACCAGCGCCGTCGCCGCTCTGTTCGCCGGTGCCGCCCTCACGCTACTGCTGCAGCCGTACATCATGCCTGTGATCACCGCGTGGCTCACAGGCCGAGCATGGCAACTCAACTGGCCCTGGTGGATGGTGGTCGTCACACCCGTGAGTTTCCTTATCTGCGCTTGCCCCGGACCGACTCGCGAAAACGAAAAATCGCAGAGCGTTTCCTACCCTGCTACTTAATAACGGTGACGGCGGAATGGCTTTTCATCCGACTTCAGCCAGGCTGAAAAGGGCGAGGGAGCATCGATCCCGCGAGTCCTCACTTCGTGACGATGCCTGTTCGAATCATAACTTGCGTAAATAAAAAGCCGCAGGTTGATTTCAATCCTGCGGCTTATATAACGGAGAGGGCGGGATTCGAACCTGAATTCTTCATTTGACGAGAGTTGACTTTGATAAATCGGTATTGATGTAATGCATTCTGAAATAATGAATTATGGGCGATATCCATGGCTGTGACTGGTTGTTTCTGGCGTGGTTTGATGCTGGGATGTGGCACACTGGGAACACAGTAACCAGTCCTAATAATCGACGCATTACAACTTGATTTTTCCCTTCAAAAGTGTAATAAGAATCACACAGGGAGTGTTGGCCTGCCCCCATTTCATGTACCAATCGTAATGAGAGTGGCATCAGGTTGTTCATCCGCATACAGAGGCAGAGGGAGGGGCGCAGCCCCGACCGGAGACTCTGCATGCGGAGCCGCCGAGAACACCCCGGTAGCTTCCTTTTTTCGACATTCGGCCGCATACTCTGCTGGTGTCTGATAGCCCAATGAAGAATGCAGACGACGGTGGTTATAATCATTTCGCCATTGATTGCCAAGTAACCTTGCTTCTCTCAGATCAGCAAATATTTCGCAGGCAAGTAACCCCTCACGCAAACGACTATGGAAACTTTCAGCATAGCCATTCTCCCATGGTGATCCAGGCTCAATGTACAGCGTATCGATATGGCAATTTTCCAGATACTTACGCAATGCTTCGGCAATGAACTCCGGGCCATTGTCACTGCGTATATAACGGGGCAACCCGCGGACCAGCATCACATGATGAATAATGTCGATTACATCTTCTAAGGTGATACTTCGGGCGACCTCCAACGCCAGGCATTCACGCGTATGCTCATCCACCAGGCTGAACCATTTCAATGACCGACCTTGCTCGTCTCGATCATGAATAAAATCCCAACACCACACCTCATTGATTGATTGGGTCCGCCTTCGCTGAATACTATTGGCCGTACAGCCTAAACGACGTTTTTTGCACTTCTTTTGCGGCACTTTAAAGCCTTCCTGTTTCCAAAGACGATACACACGCTTCTTGTTGATCCGCCAGCCTTCCCTTCGTAAAAGTTGGCCGATGCGGCGGTATCCGAATCGCGGATGAAAACGTACCAACCCATGCATGCGTCGAATGATTTGCCCTTCGTCATCCCTGACCTTGGCCCGATATCGCTGCGTACTTCTGGGTTGTCCGATGATTCGGCATGCCCGGCGTTCCGGCACTTCGAACGACTTCGTCAAATGCCGGACCGCCTTCCGTTTGCGAATCTGGCTTACCATTTTCCCTCAACCAGCTCCTTGAGCATGGCAATATCCAATGCCTGGTCGGCCACCAATCTTTTGAGCCGACTGTTTTCATCATACAGCTTCTTGAGTACCTTGGCTTCGCTGCGTTTAATGCCGCCATACAGACCACCGGTGCCCGCATTCAGACTGCTACGTCAGCAAAGATGCGGGTTTTCATTTCTATCCTATTCAGATATCATCGTGTACTCTCACGCCCCTTCCACCGGTCGGCCTCTGAACATAGATCCACGACTGAATATCAACTTACATATATCCGATCTGATTGATACCGCCGAAAACGTTGACGGACCGGAAACAGAACTATTCAAAAATGCTGTCAATCAGTAAAAAAAGCATCCACTGAGGTAAATGACATTGTCGAGGGCTGGCAGTATTTCATATAAGATCATTTTGGGTTATTTGTCATCCCTGTGCACGGTCTGTCATATCTCGCTGGAGTCTTTTCACCGGAATCAGCCGCTTTGTCATGCAACTGTCCCCCGTAAAACACTGATGTTTTGCCGTATTAAGCTGTTACATCTCATAAAATATTATTTTAAACTAAATAGTAAGGATTGTTGCATATCACACCACCGCGTTTCTGGAAAGAAGGAAGAAAAGACAATGAAGACACATTTCATACAATCGCACGCTTTATCTGTACTGGTTATCTCAGTGGTCACGGCCGGCCTGATTCTTGCTCTTGCCGGCACGGTCCAGGCCCAGGAAAAGAGGCGGATCTGCGTCATGACGGATATCTCCAATGAACCCGACGACCAGGAATCGCTCGTCCGGTTCCTGCTCTATTCCAATGAAATGGATGTCGAAGGACTCATCGCCTCCACCTCGGTCTGGAAACGTAATAACCCGGACACCCCCGCGATTCACAGCGTGATCGACGCTTATGCACAGGTGGTCAATAACCTGAACACGCATTCGCCGGACAAACCCTATCCCACCGCTGATTACCTGCACAGCATTACCAAAACCGGCGTCAACGGTTTCGCCATGTCCGCCGTCGCCGGCCAGCTCGATAACGAGGGGATCAACCATATTATTTCGATTGTTGACAAGCCTGATCCCCGGCCGATCTATATCACTTCATGGGGCGGATCGAACACCCTTGGCGGAGCCATCATGAAGGTCCGAAACACCCGCACGCCTGCTGAAGCGGAAGCCTTCGTGGCCAAAATAAGAGGTTATCAGATCGGCCAGCAAGATGATGGCCAGGCCTATATCGGCCACCACTACCCCGATGCGTTCCTGATCGCATCCCTTGATCAATGGAAGGGGATATCCAGAACCACCCCAGGCTTCAATGCCTGGTCTGAATCGTGGGGTGGCGACCAGTCTTTCTGCACGCACGAATGGCATGCCAACCACATCCAGAGCCACGGACCGCTCGGGGCCAAGTACCCCAGCGCCATCTACCTCTGGGAAGGTGATACGCCCTCCTTTCTCTGGGTGATCCCCAACGGCATGAACATGCCCGAATACCCGCATTACGGCGGTTGGGGTGGACGCTTCAATTCCTATAAGACCATGAATCCATCCTCGGACAACCCTGATATCCAAAGTGAGCTCAACAAACAGAAAGATTTCTGGCTTATCACTGACGCCGCCGATACCTGGTACTACGCCGCCGGTAACACCACTTATACCAATAATATCTACTGCACCATCTTCCGATGGCGCGACGCTTTCGAATGGGACTTCGCCGCCCGCATGGACTGGACCATCACACCCAACTACAGCGGCGCCAACCACCCGCCCGTACCCGCTTTCAACGGCGACCTGATCCAGGAAGTCACGGCCGGGGACAGTATCAGCTTCAGTGCCGCCGGTTCCACCGATCCTGATGGCAACGCCCTGTCTTACAACTGGATGTACTATCGTGAGCCAGGAAGCTACAACGGGAATATCGCTATCACCAATGCCAACAACATGAACGCCAGCTTCACCATCCCACTTGATGCCGCTCCGGGCACTGAAATCCATATCATCCTCAGCGTCAAGGATAACGGCACACCCAATCTTACCCGCTATCAACGCATCATCTATAACGTGGTTGAAGTGGTTATTCCCAAACCCACGAATCTGGTCGCCACCGCTCTCTCCGGCAGTGAAGTCTACCTCACCTGGACTGACAACTCCTCGGGGGAGAATCAGGAAGATGGATTCGCTATCCAGCGAAGACCCTTCGGCGGTATCAACGACTGGCAGCAGGTCGGTGAAGTCGGAACCAACGTCACCAGCTTCTCTAATACCAACAACGTTCACGGTATGATCGAATACACCTATCGCGTCGGAGCGTTTATCAACAACTGACTGTAAACTTGCGCGGACCTGTTCCGGAATCACGTTTCCCTTCATGGAACAGGTCCGCTCCTCCTGATATCCCTACCCGGCGGTCAAGATGAACGCGAGTATGTCCACGGATCTTCAACCCTGACTTCTGGGGGTGAAGATCCGTTTCTGCAATTTATCCCCACCCGCACACTGAGATCGATTTTGCCGCCATAATGGGGCACTGCTGCCGGACGGCAGACTCATCAAGCGGGATTTCAGAGTAAAAGGGACGGGGTACGAACCCTCTGTTCATAATCCGAATTACATCCACCTGATCACTGTACCTTAGGTCGGGCTGGAAGCCCAACCCCCCAATTTTTGTGCCGGGCGTGCTCGAATCCCTTATTTTGCGTGGATAACGCGCATGGAAAAGGCCGCAGGGCTCTATTGGGCACCTGCGGCCCTGGTTAACGGAGAGGGCGGGATTCGAACCCGCGGTACCGGTAATACCAGTACGACGGTTTAGCAAACCGTTGCCTTCAGCCGCTCGGCCACCTCTCCAGATTGTCAATACACACTATCCTGATCTATTTCGGCATACCTGCCATGACAGGTTGATTTACTTCCAGTCGTATACGCCGCTAAACATTATAAATCTCCAAACTGAATAACTTTACAAATCGTATGCAATGCCGACGACTGGACTCGAACCAGTAACCTAGGGCTTATGAATCCCTCGCTCTAACCAGTTGAGCTACGTCGGCCTGAAAGCGCTATTGTATGCCAATCCGGTGACCGATCAAGACAGCCTCGGGACAGGCCCAGACCCGCGAATCTGTCAGATCACCCGTGCCAGCAGGATTCATCGTCGGGATTGCGGCCTCGGTATGGAACAGGCGATCTCGTCCTTTCTGTCGTATGGCTTTCCAAGGGCTCTGTCAGCGGTTCAGGACGGTTTCTTCTGACCCTTGGCCAACCAGGGGCGTTCGGATGGTCTGGCCGCTTGCAAGCGGGTGAACTCTGTCATGCAGTCGCACCGACAGTTGTCCGGCGTCGCCTTTCAAATGCCGGATACGGATTGACTCGCCGGTGATTTCTATCTCCAGCTGGTTGCCGCGGTACCACGTTCTGAACGACATGCCGGACCACTGCTCGGGCAGGTTCGGTCGTAGCGACAGCAGACCGTCCTGATCGATCGCCAGACCGGCGAAACCGTTGACGGCGACCATCCACGTGCCGCCGAGCGCCGCAGAATGGATGCCCTGGCCGGTGTTGCCGTGGTTGTTGTTCAAATCCGTTAACGCACTCATCATGAAGTAGCGATATGTGTCCGTCCGTATCCCGAGGGTCAACGCCAGCAGGGCATAAATGCACGGACTGAGCGATGACTCGTGCAGCGTTCGCTTGCTGTAGTAGTCGTAACATGATTTTTTCACTTCGTCGCTGAATCGGTCGTTGAACAGCCACATCGTGAGTATGACGTCGGCCTGCTTGATGATGGTCGAATGCTTGCCTCGCCGCCAATGAAATCCCGCCGGCCACATCGGCATGCCGCGATCGTTCTTTCGCGTCAGAATGTGATCTTCCTTGTCGAAATAGCCGTCGAACTGTTCAATGACGCACTCGTCGTTCGGCTCTCGGATGAACAGCCTGTCGGCAATATCCCGCCATCTGCCCAGCTCTTCAGCAGTAAGTTCGATCCTGGCGCAGATCGACTTGAGCAGTTCCGGATTGTTACGCTCGAGTTCATCGTAATAACCGATCGCAGTTCGTATATTGTCACGACCGAGATAATTCGTGTGATAGTCGTTACTGACCACCTGGTGGAATTCATCTGGGCCGGTTACATCATGGAATTCATAACGATCGTACCGCTCGTTGTATTGAGCGAACGTCGACCAGAACCGCGCAATTTCAAAAAGAATTTCGTACCCGCAGTCGTTCATGAACGCGGTGTCGCCGGTGTACTGGTAATACTGGTTCAGACGGTACGCGACGGCGCCGCAGGCATGGTACTGCGATACGCCGAGGTAGGTGTCACGTGTATCGGTCAGGTTCACCTTGAACTTGGTATAGTTTTGGAACCCCTTGCCCGTACCGTCGGTGGCGAACGGGTAGCGGGCGCCCCGGCAGCCGATCACGGCGGCGTAGTCCCGGGCATGGGATAGCCCGTGGTAACGGTACATCGCCAGTTGCCTCGCCGCCTCCGGCCACTGCGAAGTGAAGAACGGCAGCATGTACATGTCGGTGTCCCAGAATATCCCGCCGCCGTATCCCTCACCGTGCAATCCCTTCGCGGCGATGCTGACGTGCGAATCGTATTCCGCCGCATTGCTCATGAGCTGATAAATATTGTAAAGCAGTGCGTTCTGTGCCTTCTCGTCCCCGTCAACCCGGATGTATGCGCCTTCCCAGAGGGTCTCGTAAACCCGCTTGTGACGAGACAGCTCGGCGTCGATGCCGTCCGCAATGAAGCCGTTCAACTCCTCGTGCGACTTCGACCTGATGGCATCCGCGGGTACGTCACGCGTGGTGTATACCGAGACATACTTTTCAAATGACACCGGCTGGTTTTCATTGATGTAAAAATCGATGTACTCCACGATCCGGTCGTCCATCTCGACGATCCGGGTGTTCTTCACGATGTTCTCGCGGTTGATATCGAAGGCAGCGGCGTGCGAGGCGATTGCCACGTGCTCGCATTCCAGGCGGGTCTTCATCTGCAGATAAATGCCCTGGCCCGGCAGGGGCGATGACTCGTGCAGCTTGAGGTATTTCTTCTTCGATTTGCTGCTTGATTTGTCATTGATCATCGAACCGTCGATATGGTTTTCCACTCGCATGGCACCGCTGTAGTTCAGCGGCGTAATCAGCGTCTTCATCGCACAGCGGTGCAGGTTGCTGCGGCTGAGGAACCGGTACCCGTCGAATCGCGTCAGCCGACCCCAGCGGTCTTTAACGGTAAGCGTGCGGAACAGCATGCTCTTTTTCATATCCAGCGTGCGTTTGAAATCGACGATCTCGCATTCGTCCATATGCAGAGCCTGCTCCTCGACGAATTCCCAGTCGAAATAAAAAACCGTCCGTAGCCAGTTCGGACAATTGACGATCTGGTTCGGCATGACAGGATCGGTCGTACTGTAGAACCCCGCGATGAAATTGCCCGGATTCTCCCAGTAGGATCCTTCCTCCAGCGATCCGCGAACGCCCATGTAACCGTTGCATAAAGTGAATAGCGTCTCCCACTCCAGGTTCTTCTGTGGCTCGTAGCGGTCCTGGTGAATCAGAAAGGCTTCTTCACTCGGTAATTCGGTGAGTAGGTTCTGGTTAACTTCGTTCATCAGTGAAATCTCCAGGCAGTATGATAATCGTGTTGCGATGAATGGTTGTCACTGAACCCTGATGGCAAACCCACAGGTGTTTACTCAATAGGCATGATGATTGTCCGGCCGCGATATCCCATTCATCAATCCAAAACAGCAATCAGTAATGTGATCTGTTCAACCGTTACAGTAGTATTGCTGTAATTGCCTATTGTATCGAAAACCGCCATCGGAATGAACCGGTGTTGGTTGTATTCAAGTGTGTCGTGTGCAACTTAACATGATCGTTTATTCATTTACCCTTACGTGGTTTATCGACAACCCATTTTACGATTCGAACATGGTTTTGGTGGCAATGGTCTCTTATGGTTTCGACGGTGGATTTTGTGTTTGGTATTCATGCGGCCAGGCGTTTAGCCCAGATATTTCATCATCTTTTCATTTCAGCGCATAGAAAG
>CAYRND010000003.1:0-56092 GCA_964425365.1 uncultured Phycisphaeraceae bacterium | reverse complement strand
TGCGCACAAATTGACGAGCTGAAACAGAATAGCATAGAGATAAAATGCCGAAAATTCATCAAGTATCTGGAAATAAAAAACATATAGATTTACAGGCGCCCGCGGATCGATCGAAGCGGATCACGCGCGCACAAAATCACACGCAAAACAACGAAAAACTGGATCACATTGGCTCGAATTGGATACAGATTGGATCAAACTGGATCACCCTGGCTCAACTCATCCGCACACACAAAAAACCCGAAACCCCGACACCCAACCCCGACACCAATCCAGAATCCCAATCCGAAATCCGAAATCCGAAATTGATTGCCCCTCCCCAGAATTCAACACGGACGACTTCACAATACACGGCACCGGAACAACGAAACCGTATCTATCAGTAAATACGCCTGACGGTAGCGCCGCGGTAATAGTAGTTCAGTATCGACTCGGCGCTGTAGCCTGACCGGGCCATTTCCTCCATACCCCACTGGCAGAGTCCGACGCCGTGCCCCAGCCCGCGGCCGTTGTAGAACTGGACCAGGTCACCGACCACACGCACTTGCACAAAACTGCTCTTGAGCTTTTTGTCTCGCGGAACCGCAGGTACTGTCGGATCGTTGTAATTGCAGGCAAAGCGGAACCATTCGGCGTTGAGCGGAAAGGTTCGGCCGGCCTGATCAGTAACGCTGAAGACCGTCGGACGCCCTGACCGGTTACGACCGGTGATAGCAATCGCCGTAATACCGCTGATCGTGGCGATCGGATGCTTGTTCTCCCGGCCCCAGGCCGCGAATCGCCGCTCGAGTGTGAACAACTCCCGTGTCATCTGACCCCATCGGTAGCTGGTGCTGGTTCGACCCCAGTGCTGATGCGGGTCGCCCTGGAGGGGTAGGATATCAACCACGCCGGGAAATACAGCGGCGGCGTCCTGACCAAGTCCGCCTGAACAGCTCGAATAATAGGCGGGCAATACCCGTTCGCCGTAGACCAGCACTCGGCCTCGGGTCTCATGCACGGCGTCGCGGGCGACCCGGCGTGTCGATGCGCCGCCGTAGACCTGGGACGCTTCTGTCGATTCAATATCGTAATGCCTTGATTCATGCAGCCCTCGCTCGAAGAGCGCATAAGACCGGGCGACAATCGCCTGAGTCTGATACGACGTCGGATGCCAACTCGCGTACAACTCACGCTCGAGAACACCCGGCAGGTAACTCTCCAGTGGTACGTGATTGATCACATCGAACCGGCCAGGACGGATGCTCGATGTCGACCCGCCGGCAACGAATATCAATTTACCTGGAAACGCGTTAGATCCTATCGCCAGATCACGCCGGTCCGGGGACTGAACCTGGAGTTCATCCAGTGCCCAACGAACCGCCAGGCCGTGACCGTCGATTAAAATAAACCCGTCCGCCGGTCTGCCGTTCTCTACATTAACCGGACCTTCAAGTGTAATGGTCACCGGTGCCTCGAAGCGCCGTGCATCTCGATGATGGTACGCCGTCCCGGTCGGTGGTCCGATCAGGAGTACGCCGCCGCTGCCGACTGTTGTTCTGAGCTGGTCACACGCAATGCGAACGCGAATCCGCGGCTCACCGCGAATCGTGCTCACCAGCGGGCCCTGGATGACCTGACGGCTGCTTGACTCTCCACGGGACGACGCGGGCGGCTCGTACGGACTGCGACAGCTTGAGATAAAGGTGACGGCCGGAACGAACAGGCACAGACCTGCCAGCAGGACGTAATTTCTTTTTCCACGGCTCATTCGGAATCCGACAATATCGTTATCATGTACCGTATGCAAACCGCAGGGATGCGAAAGCGATGGCTATTCCACCACACGCCACCATACCCCACATGCCCTCACACTACACCCTCTCCGACGACCGCGGCGGCTTCAACCTCCTCAAGCACCACCGGAAAATCGATATCCACTCACGCCGACGAAACGGGTGACTACCGCAGCGACTCAGCTGTTACGTTATCGAAATCGCTTCGCGTACACCCCTTGATCGGGCACCTGCTGATCAAGCGATGCCTGATGAACCTACATGACGCCGAACAGTTCCTCAAGCCGAAGCTGACATACCTGCACGAACCGGGCGAACTGCCCGGAGTTCTACCGGCAGCCGAACGACTTGTCCAGGCAGTACAGGACCACCGGCCGATTGTTATCTACGGCGACTATGACGTCGATGGCGTCACAGGTTCCGCCGTACTCTGGCATGTGCTCAAGGCGGCGGGTGTTCACGCTACGGTCTACATCCCACACCGTCTTGATGAAGGATACGGCTTGAACTGCGAAGCGGTCCGCGAGTTGTCGAAGCGGTTCGACGATGCTTCACCACTGATCGTTACCGTGGACTGCGGCATAACAGCCGTTGACGAAGCCAAGCTGGCGAAAGAACTGGGAATCGAGCTGATTATCACGGACCATCACGCGTTCAACAATGATACACTGCCCGAGGCCGCTGTGCTTGTACACCCTTCGTTCACTGACGGCTGCACCAGGCCGTATCCATTCACACATCTCTGCGGCGCTGCGGTGGCGTTCAAGCTGGCGTGGCAGTTTGCCAGGTTGTATTGCCGCTCGGAACGCTTGCCGGAAGATTTCCGCGATCTGTTCATGGACCTGCTCAGCCTTGTCGCCCTGGGCACGGTAGCGGATATTGTTCCCTTGCATTGCGAGAACCGTATCTTGACGGTCCATGGACTTGGCCGGATCAAACACACCCGATTCGTCGGCCTGAACGCACTGATTGACGCCGCTCATCTGCGAGATGAGAAAATCGATGCATATCATGTCGGGTTCGTTCTCGGCCCGCGCCTGAACGCCTGCGGCCGAATGGGACACGCGGCCCGCGCTGTACATCTGCTGACAGAAGCCACGCAGGCTGAAGCGAATGAAACCGCTGACTTTCTGACACGGGAGAACGATCGCCGCAGACGAACTGAACTGGAGATCTTCAAACAGGCTCGCCAGATGGTACTCGAGGCCGGATACAATCAAAACCACTGCCGCGCAATCGTTCTGGGATCTGAAGGCTGGCATCAGGGCGTGATCGGCATCGTCGCCAGTCGGCTGGTCGAGGCTTTCAACCGGCCTGTGGTTATGTTGAATTACAACAACGGCATGGCACAAGGCTCGGCCAGGAGCGTCGAGGGTGTATCGATTTATGAAGCATTACAACGTTGTGAATCGTATCTCGATCATTACGGCGGCCACGACATGGCCGCGGGACTGACCCTTCGCAGCGATCAAGTCGATGCGTTCCGTGAGCAACTGGTGAAGTACATCAATACCCGGCTTGGCGCTGATGATCTGACGGGTGTGATCCGGATCGATGCGAGAATCGAACTGGAGGAATGCCAGACACAGTTGTTCGAACAGATACAGAAGTTAGCACCCTTCGGCAAAGGTAATCCCTCACCACGCCTGCTGCTCGAACGTGTGATACTCGATCGACCGGCAATGCGGATGGGTTCGACAGGCAGGCACCTGTCACTCATGCTTCGACAGAACAACCGACTGATGCGAGCCGTGGCGTTCGGCATGGGCGATCTTGCTGAAAAGCTCCCGGCGGGAACGGCCCTCGACGTGGTATTCAAACCGAAGCTGTCCATGTGGCAGGGTGTCAAGCATTGCGATCTTGTCGTCGAAGATCTCCGGTATTGCGAGGGATAGAATCTGGGATTCGGGATCTTCAAATTGTTATCGGAAACGCGGTGGTTCCGATAGCGATCGGCGTGGGGTCAATCGTCTTGATGGGGTGATGATGGACGATGTTAACGGAAATAAGTGCTTTCGTTTATGGGATCGTTGCGCCTTGTTGTAACACAGGTAGAGTCGGATAATGAGCCGGATCACAGAAGAAAGTTGTTCTGTCGAATCGCGTGATCGCCTGGCGGTGTATTATCAGAACATCCGCCGGATGCACCTGTTGGAGCGTCTGGCAGGTGCATTTAATCGTGCGGGTATTCCACTCATGGTTTTAAAAGGCGGGGCGCTGAACCTGACGGTTTATCAAAACCCGGGCGAAAGGCCGATGTGCGATCTCGACCTGATGGTACCACCCACCACTGCGGTTGACGACGCCATGCGGCTGCTCGAGCAGTGCGGCTGCCGGCGTAGCCAGACCCTGATGCGGGAGGATTTCTTTCCACGGTACTATTATGAAGCCGAGTTCAGCTCGGGCGAGTTGTTTCCCGTTGTGATGGATGTGCACATCCGACCGTTCCGGACACTGCGGTACAGCCGGTTCGTTCCGGACGACGCCTTATGGTCGCGTGCGGTGGTACAACGGATCGGAGGGGCAACGGTTATGCTGCCCTGTGACGAGGATATGCTGCTGCACCTTGCGGTGCACGGTGCGATCCACGGCAGCCTGGGCGGCAAATGGGGCGAGGACATTCGCCGGTGGCTCATCAAAAAAGGTGAAACACTTGACTGGCGACTATTGATCGACACGGCGAAACGATTTCGACTGACGCTGCCGCTGCTACAGGGGCTGGTCTGGTCACTCGGCCTGTCGCACCGTTACCTGCTGCCCGGCCATGTGGAGTATGAACTGGCATCGGTCCGAAATAACTGGCGAGACCGCCTGGCGCTGGCACAGTCGCCCCGGGATAATGATCATCCGACCAGCCATGTGCTTGTGAATGTCCTGACGACGCCGGGCCTGCGATATGTGCTGGGTTATCTTATCTGTGCACTGTTTCCCAGCCGGACGCACATGCTGGAGTGGTACGGCCGGGAGCATACGTGTTGGCTGCCGATTGCCCATCTGCTTCGCCTGTCCAGGCCGGTCTGGCGGGTGTTGAGTGTATTGCAACTATGGAAACCGCCGTATGAAATCATCGAGCAGGCTGACGGCGGGTCGCAGGTGGTGGCACGCCACGCAATCCAGGTTGGTCAGAAAATCGGTGGTTATCGGGTCAGGACATGCAGCGGCGAATCGCGACACATGGTTTATTTCCTAAGGGAAACAGGTGAACGGATCGGGTTCGTCATGATGGGCCCGCTGCGTCATCTGGGTGTGGATATGCGGCCAAATGCCCAGTTGAATGGTTATCAGGTCATCGCACGCAGGCGAATCATGGCGGGCGAACCGATAACCATACCACCTGACCGTACTGTTGTGACCGGTATAAACCCTACAGGTCCAGTTGCAGGTCATGATAAACCGGTCCGAAAAACGAATTGCAGGATGAAAGAGGTTAACTGCCGTCGTGCAGCGTGACGATAATGAATGTACTTACTTATAATGCAGGCGAGGGTTTACGTGAAAGTAAACGGTGAAAGCCAATTTGAAGAGCACCAGCCGGACGGTCGCAGCCCCGTAAGGGGACAGGACAATGCGTCCCGAACCAACCGTCGCGAGTTCGTGCATAGCCTCGCGAAAAAGGCGGCTTACGCCGCTCCCGTCATCATCACGCTCACGGCCACGGAAAAAGTTTTTGCAGGCAGCAGCGCAACTTCGTAAAGCAAAATCGAAACTGAGTGTTTTCGCGGCAGTGAATCAATGAACGACATGGGATTGAAACAACCCGTCTGGGAGAATGACGGTCTACCGTGGTACGACAGGCGGAGCCGTATTCCCTGTCCCGTGGCGAGGCCGGATATTCTCATCGAGCAACTCGATGACGAAGCCGTCCTGTTCGATCCGCGAAACGGATCGACATACCGGCTCAATCACACTTCGCTGCTGGTCTGGCGGTTCTGTCGGCCAGGCTCCTGTATTCAAAACATCGTCCGGTCGATAAGCGAGCATTACGATATCGATCATGAACGTCTCCTGGAGGATGTCGAACAGGTACTGGCCTACCTTGCCTCACACGGGCTGGTGAACCCGGCGAATGATTCCCTGCCAGAGGATTAGTGCATCATGCCGACGTTTTTCAAAGCGACTTGCCGGGATGAACGATGCGCTGATGTTGCATCGCCGGTACGTCATCATTACCAGTTCGGGCCGTATCCTGTTTCGATCAGCAGCGTCAATCCACGAGTGATGAATGATTATGATTCGCTTTATGGTCATCTGCGGGTCGACGGGTGTGATCATGACCTCTCGGAAAACCGCGATGATGAGACCGTGCCGCCGATCAGGATCGATATGCTACCGCAGCACGGCGGGTTGCGACTGCTCCGCCGGTACCGGATATGCGGCCATGCTAGTGAGCCGCACTACCAGCATATTCCGGCCGGGAGCCTGCTGCCGCATCTGGAGTGGGCGATCAATCGTGAGGTGGTTCAACGACCCGGTCGGCACCTTCAGATTCATGCGGCATCATTATCGCTGTGTGATCGCGGTATTCTGCTGTCAGCGAAGTCCAGTTGCGGGAAGTCCACCCTGGCGGCAATGCTGCTGAACCGTGGCTGGCGATATTATTGTGACGAGATGTCACTTATCGATATCGATACGCATGGGCTTCACGCTTATCCCAAGGCGATCTGTCTGAAAGAGGGTGCGGTGAATCTGGCCGAGGCGTACGGAATTCCGCTACGCTGCCGAAACTACTATACAATCGCGTTCAAAGGTTACGTATCCTATTTGAATCCGGTCGATATCCACCCCCATGCGATCAGCCCGCCGCAACGGTTAACCCATATCTTTCTGCCCCAGTATGTACCGGGTCAAACTGAACCTCGACTTGAAAACGTTTCCAAGGCGCAGGTGATACTCGAGCTGACCGAAAATCTCTTCAATCGGAATGCATTCGGCAACAATACCCTTGACCATCTCAGTGAAATCGTACGTCAAGCTGTGTGTTACCGGATATTCACGGGTCATATTGATCGTACGTGTTCGTTGATCGAAAAGGTTGTCAGAGGTGATTGAATGAACACGGCCATGCCACCTGAATGATCAATCGACGACAGCTCCGTGAGCACGAAGCAGTTCGATGAAGCAGTGGCCGCGGTGTTCGTAGTTATCGAACTGGTCCCACGAAGCGCAGCCGGGGGTAAGAAGAATGACGTCGTCGTGCCGGCAATGGCGTGTGGCCAGATCAACGGCCTTTTCGAGGGTCTTGCAGGCGTGGCAATCGGCATGGGCACCGTCCGCTGCCCGTGCGGCCCGGTAGATCGCTTCGCCGGTGTCGCCGATAGTATAGACCACGCGGCAATGCCTGGCGGCGTGTTCCGCCAGTGGTCGCAGATCGATACATTTGTCGTAGCCGCCGAGTATGGCATGAACATGGCCGCTGCTGAAGCTTGATATCGCGAGCCGAGCAGCTTCGGGCGTGGTCGATTTGGAATCATTGAAACAACGTACACCGTTCAGCCGGCCGACATACTGCAGGCGATGCGGCAGGCCGGGATAATCGTGTAGCCGACGCTGCGCCTCGTGCAATTCGCAACCCGTCGCGGCCCGGCAGGCGAGTGCGGCGAGATACGCATTCAAACGGTTATGTGATCCCGGCACAATCAATGGGATATCGGGTATATCACCGGACTCGAAGTCAACAATACGTTGATCGTATGCGGGCAATATCCCGCGTATACCGGGTCCGGCACAGGCGATGTCGTGAGGCAACTGGTATTTCAATATGACCTGCTTGGCGGCGAGGTAGTTCTGATAATCCCCGTGCCGGTCGATATGATTTGGTGAAAGGCTGGTGATCACGGCAACATGGGGTGAGAAGCGTATCTCATCGAGGTCTTCGAGCATGAAGCTGGACAGCTCCAGCACCACCCAGTCGTTTTTGTCGATCTGGTCGATTTGATCAAGCAGTGAACCGCCAAGGTTACCGCCGACATGGACTTTCCGGTCCGTTACCAGGCGTCTGAGCAGATGTCCGATCATGGCAGTAACGGTCGATTTGCCGGCCGAGCCGGTCACGCCGATGATATGCTCACGGTCGGGTAGTGCCTGGACAAGCAGACGAATCTCGCTGGTCAATTGCACACCCGCATGGCAGGCGGCATTGATAAACGGGTTATTCCTGCGATCGACGGCGGGACTGACGACAACCACGTCACAGGAGGTGAAGTCGTCCATCCGGTGCCCGCCAAGATGCCAGCTTACGGGCAGATCGGCGAGGCGGTTGATACTGTCCGCCAGTTTATCCGCCGGCAGCAGATCGGTCACGACAACCTCGGCGCCGCGTGTGGCCAGGTATCGTGTAACGCCGATACCTCCGCCGAACCGGCCAAGGCCCATAACCACCACACGTTGACCCTTCCAGTCCATGGAATTAACCGGGAACCTTCAAGTGAATAGACTGTATCGTCGTATTGCCGACATCATAGCTGACGATATCGATACCCCGATCGACCATAAAATAGAGATACAGTTTATCGCCTTCGGCGATATCACGCAGCGGCAGTTGAGATGCCGAGCGAATAGTCGATTCGGGGTCCACCATAATCAACTGATCGCCGTTCTGTTTCAGAAGTGAATAAGCATGCGGGAACCACATATTTCCGTCGCTGTCCTTCAACCAGAGTCCCTGCAGATTGGCGGCCAGCGCTCGAGCACTGCCGAAGATGGACTGCACCTCTTCCGATACGATCTCCAAACGCACCATTGCCTTATGTGACGGCAGGTGAATCTGGTCGGCCTGGACTCGCGGCCCGGCACTTCGCAGTGTACGCGTCGCATGGGTTTTCCCGCTCATGACAATATTCTGATCGAATTTCAGACCCGGCGCGAGATTTTTATTGACGACCGCGGGCAGTTCATTGGTCAATCTTACGGACTCCGCCTGGTGTCCGGTGAGCACGCCTTCCCGCGAGCCGACGGAGGGATCGGCATCTGTGTTTTCAACAGGTTCAGGCTGGTCCACGTTCTTCATAGCAAGAAGTGCCATCATCCTGTCGACCTCAGAGACGATCCCGGCAGGAAGCTTCAACCGGAGCCTGCGAGCAAGCAGGAATCCCGGTTGAAGATCATCAGGCATGATAAAAAGCCATGCAAATGTTTCTTTAACGGATGACGTTCCAATCGCAGTTATTTTTCCCGTATTGATCAGTGTCAACTCACGCTGTCCGGATTTCTGATCGGTCACCTGTGAAAACGCCACTGGCGCCAGCATGGTGGTTCTACCGGTTTGTTTCGATCTGGCCAGCAGCCGAATCTGCGTGGGAGGCAGTCTTAGAGTTCTATCATCATCATAGGTGCTGCCATTGGGAATCTGCTGCCAATCGGTATCGACGGCGACCACTTTGTATCCGGGCTGATTGAACGTCGGGCCGAAGGCATCGGCCACGGTGGGCGAGACGTCGAGTTCCGTCGAGGGGCAACTGTATTGATCAGTGACTTTCACGCTGTCCGGCTGCGCCACCACCGAGGCATTGGGGTCGTATCGCATCCGGAACAGCGATGCGAGTTTTTGCATCTGCGGGAGATGCTGTGCCAGCGGCTTGCTGGAATTGAACGCTCCACCGCCCAGGCCGCTGCGTCTTGACAGCATGGTAAAGAACCTCGATGTTATCCCATCGACGTTGATCCATAATTGCTGGTTCGTGGCTTCCACCGCACCGTATCCATTGACCGTATAAGGCTGATAGCCGAGGATATCGGCCGGCAGCGGCAGGAAACCCAATCCGATGATGATGATACCGGATGTAAGAATCCCGGACGCGACCCCGCAAACGCCTCCCCCGATCATATTCACCATGTTCATGAACTTCATATTCATGGGTACCAGCTTGTCCATGACTATCCTGAGAACAAGCAATACCAGACCGAACAAAGCGAGCAATCCGACTCCCCATGCGTACATCGGAATGTATTTAATGAGCAGACCGATGACCAGCGGCTCCCAGAGCGCCAGTGCGAGTGAACCGGCGGCAACGACGATCATCATATGAAGAAAAGCGGAAAACAGGCCCTGATGAGACCAGACAATCGCCATCGCCAGAATAAACACGATGATAAGAATATTCAGATACATGCTTTTTCTCTTTTTGTCACAATAACAAAGCGGCCTGAAGCAGGCATGATTCAGGCCGGTACGGGTGAACGATCAGTCATTTTTTCACCAAAGGCTCTGGTAATTTCCTTGATATCCGTAACGCCCTCGACCACTCTTGACAGCCCGGCCTCCTGGAGCATCAGCATTTTATGTTTTCTCAGGTAACCACGCAGATGATTGTAATCCTCCGCGGCGAGGAAGCTGCGAGCCTGTGCATCGATCAGCATGATTTCAAATATGCCGATGCGACCACGATAAGCCATTCCGAGGCAGACGGGACATTCCCGCTGCTTATTCCCCGACATGACCTGGCCGGTGGCATGATATAACTTGGTTACTTTATCTGGCAGATTCAATTTCTTGAGTGCGCCCGGGTCGGGCTTGTATGTGGTTCGGCAGGTGGGACAGAGTTTTCTCACCAGTCGCTGAGCGACAACGGCGCTGAGTGATTCGATGGCCGTTTTCTTATCGCCGATCAGCTTCATCCACATTCTGACCGCGGTAAACGTATCGGGAGCATTCAAGGGTACATAGAAACGGATTTCCCTGGCGCTCTGAGCGATACGCCTGGCTGTTTCAGCATCGGCCAGTCGGCTGAGCATGAGAACATTCGGATCTGAACGGATAATACTGGCGAGCTGATCGTTGAACTGTTGAGGACCGGCACCTTCGGCGACCTTGTTATGACTGACGCCTTCGGCCTCGAACAGAACTTCCTCTTCCAGCGTCATGACACTGGAAGTGTAGGGGTCATGATGCTGCAGCAGGCTGTAGAGCGTCGTGGTGCCGCCGTGCTTCGCTGGTGCGGCGATCAGGACGACTCCTGTCAATCCGCTTGTGATTTTCTTCACAGCCGGCTGCTGCAATTCAAGGAACCCGAGCTTGTCGATCTGCATGTTGACGCGTCTGGCCGGATCGATCGCCATGGTCATGGATACGCCGCGTGATGAACCGGCGGTTTCCAGATCCAGGGTATGGCGACCGAAGTTTTCGACATCGATTTTCAATTGGCCGCTCTGCTTTTTTCGCCGTTCCGCAGTATCCATACCGATAGCATTTTTGAGATAATCCAGCAGTTGCAGGGCAACGCGCGTTTCCAGGGTTTCCTGCGGATATGCCAAACCGTCGATGGTTACCACGAGGGCGCCTTTCCCGGCATCGATGAGCAGATCGATTTTTTCCGCTTCACGCGGAATGGCGAAACAAACGGCCTCGGCAAAAGCGTCATGGGCTTCGGCGTTGGGATCATTGGCCATGGGTACATCACGGACCCGTTCATCGGCGGTCAGCAGTTTGACCCGCGCGCTGTGCTGCACATGGGCTTTTTTAATTTCATTGATCTGACGGATGATGAACTGCAGTAACATTTCCCACCGCGCCTTTTTCGGTACTTTCGCGTTGCGGTAGTAACTGTAGCTGATCACGTCACCGGCTAGGACGATCAGGCCGAGCACCAGTCCGGCAAAGAAAATCGGAACGATCAACATGATCCCGAATCCGATCGCCGCGGCAATCATATGAATCAGGTTCCACATGTTGCGGTTCAGATAGTAGAACTCGGCGTCCTTATCCAGTCGACCGGCTGCAGCGGCCCAGAGCAGGAGAACGGCGACGAAGAGGATCGGTTTGATCACACTGAGGAGAAACGCGGTCTCAACCTGTGCTTGGATGGTCATCATGGTCTGTGTTCTTATTGTTGCATGGCTGAATAATACGTAAGGTTTTGAAAATCAGCGGCCGGTGCGGGTCAGATCAGTCGGTGGTAATACCACGCAACCTCATCTTGACCTCTTCCGGACTGGTGGCCGCCGACTGTGCAACCCGTGGGTGAATGTATTGGGTTTCCACGAGCTCGACAAGGCTATCGGTAAAACTCTGCATGCCGGTATCCCGGTTCTTCTTAATCACTTCCCCGAGTTCGGATTCTCTGGATTCCAGGATAAGTTTCCGTGTGGGCGGGCATTGCAGGAGAATTTCGAGGGCGGGTACCCGCTGGATATCATCGCGGATCGTCGGCAGTAGTTTCTGATAGACGATCGCCTGGAGCTGAAAGGCGAGCAGATTCCGTATCACATCGCGTTCCTCCTGTGGGAACAGGTCGTAAATACGGCCGAACGCCTGCGAAGCGCTGCCTGCGTGCATGGTGCCCAGAACCAGGTGACCTGTTTCGGCGGCCTGTAATGCGGCTTCGAATGTATCACGGTCCCGCATTTCGCCTATCAGAACAACATCCGGACTCTCGCGAACCAGGACCTTGAGCGCATATTCGAACGACGGGACGTCGATACCGATTTCCCGCTGGTTGATCACGGCTTTTTTGTCTTTGAACAGGAACTCGATGGGGTCCTCGATAGTGATGATGTGGCATGCCCGATTATCATTGATGAATTGCAGCATGGAAGCGAGCGTGGTGCTCTTGCCGCAGCCGGTGGTACCGCAGAGCAAGATGATACCCTGTTGATGTTCCGAAATTTTCTGCATGACCGGCGGCAGGTGCAACTGCTCGAAGGTCAGGATTTCCGAACTGACCCGTCGTGCGGCTATCGCAGATCGTCCGCGGGTTCGGAACACATTGACGCGGAAACGAGAATCCTCGTTCAAATCAAAGCCCATGTCGATCGAGCCGTGTTCATTGTAATACTGCCACTGAGCTTCACTGAGTGAAAGCTCGACCCATTTTTCGAAATCAACGGCGTCGACGGCGGGGGTATCAAGCGATTTCAGTCCGCCGCGGATACGCAGCTTGGGCACCTGCCCGCCGCGGAGCAGCAGATCGGATGATTCGAAGCGTATCGCCGCCTCGAAGTACTTCTTCAGCGGGGTATCGGCGAATGATTTCCGCTCATCCACGTGATCAATCGGCGTCGGGGCATCCGCTACAGTCGTTTCTTTCACAGCTTAGTCCTCGCTCCAATCATTAATCGGCATCAGGTTTCACGGGTTCACACCCGATTGAGACGCAACTGGAAGCAGGTCCGTGTATTCTACGTTTTTATGCCATATGCCGCGACCGAAGCAGTTCGCAACTGTTTACAGTATCCGAACCGGCAGGCCGGCATCGGCGAGATAACGTTTCGTCCGGCTGATGCTGTACTGACCGTAGTGAAAGATACTGGCAGCCAGTGCGGCATCGGCACGGGTTTGGGTGAGCACCTGTCGCATATGCTCCGGGCATCCGCAACCGCCGGATGCCACCACGGGAACATCCACGGCGTCGGCGACGCATTTTGTCAACTCGATGTCATAACCATCTTTGGTACCGTCGGCGTCCATGCTGGTGAGCACGATTTCACCGGCACCCAGTTCGACGACGCGCCTGGCCCACTGGACGGCATCGAGTCCGGTGGGACGTCGTCCGCCGTGGGTATGGACTTCGAACACCTGTCTGCCGTCCCGAATAACCCGTTTCGGGTCGATGTTCACAACCGTGGCACATCGACCGAACCGCCTGGCGGTCTGGCTGACGATTTTCGGATCAACAACAGCGGCGGTATTGATACTGACCTTTTCAGCACCTGCCTGGATCAGTGCAGTGACATCGTCAATGGTTCTTATCCCGCCACCGACGGTAAAAGGCATGAAGCACTGCTCGGCGACCTGCCGGACAACGTCCAGCATAATATCCCGCTGCTCGTGGCTGGCGGTGATATCCAGAAACACCAGTTCATCCGCCCCGGCCTGATCGTACTGTCGTGCGATCTCCACAGGATCGCCGGCGTCGCGCAAGTGTACGAAATTCACACCTTTAACTACGCGACCTGCTTTGACATCGAGACACGGAATGATTCGGTGGGTAAGCAATCTGACCTGATATTGTAACGTTATTGGACCGGTTTTGCCCGCCCTCAAGTCAGGTGACCTTATTTCCGATTCAATCGATACAACCGCTACTGTCGTAATAATCAGGACGCCATGTCATGACCCGTTCATCCGAAATAGCTGGTAATCAGCGAAAGCTAGCGGGCATCGATGCCGTCCGGGCGCTGGCATGCCTGTGGGTTTTCGGCGTTCACGTGATTAAATATCATCCACAATACGGTGAAAACAATAGTTTTATAGTTGAATTTCTTCGTTACGGCTATTTGGGCGTCGGCGCTTTTTTCGTCCTCAGCGGGTTCCTGTTGTCCCTGCCGTTCTGGAAAGCGTATAACGGCGACGAATCCATTCCTTCAGTCAAATCCTATGCCATTAAGCGAGCGGCCCGGATCATCCCGGAATTCTATCTGTGCCTGCTGTTTTGCGCGATCTTCTACGAACAATTCAACAGCCGATGGGGGCTGCTGCAGGTTATTACATCAGCAACATTTACAAACAATCTGATCGCCGGCTTCTATACGCCGCGATTCAATGCCGCGTTCTGGAGTCTGGGTATTGAAATGACTTTCTATCTGTTACTTCCGCTGACCCTATTACCTCTGTTCAAATACAGACGATTCATTGATCCATCGTTCTATATTATCGGGTTGATGTTATTGATCGCGGTGGGCCAGTTCCTGTTTCTCAGAGCAGCACCGGCTATTGGCGAATGGTTTGATAACCCAGCGGTTTTCAGTGCAACCGCACTGGCCACCCGCCAAAACGCAATGGTGCTCTACAGTCATTTTCTGATCGGTGTACTGGCAGGGAAATTTCACCTGCAATTCAATAATAGAAAAGCAGTTATAGTGGGATGGCACCGCTATGACACGCTCGTGGCGGGTGTTTGTGTTCTTAGTCTCGGGCTTTATCAGGCGGGGTTGTTCCGTTGGATTCGTGGTCTGGATTACATGATTTACGGCTGGCCGGTGTACGGAATAGTCATTGCCATCATCTTATTCTGCCTGCCGCGCACGGGCTGGTTATGTCGCATTTTCGAAAACGGATTTATCCGGTATACGGCGATGTGGTCATACGGCATTTATCTCTGGCATAAACCGATGATCAGCCTGGTTGCCGGCAGGTGGCCTCATCATTCGGACGGCACGCTGATGTATTTTGTACCTTATACACTACTGGTACTGGGTTTATCATATTGCGTCGCCATCATTTCACACGCGATGGTCGGCAGACCGGCGATTCACTATGCCGCCGGGTTCATTACCCACCGGTCAAGCGATTCAATTCCGGACCCCGGCACCGGAAGATGTGAAACAAAGGTGGATTCACTCAAGCAGGCCGCCTGATCGACGACTGCGTTAAAACGAGCGATTCTGGAACAGAACCGGCCCGGCTGGTGCATCCGTCGTGATTGCCCGTTAAACTGTTTCGCCTATGTCGAGACGTGTTGTTATTACAGGGCTGGGGCCGGTCAGTGGTCTGGGTCTGGGCATGGAGCAAACCTGGGAGCAGTTGATTGCTGGCCGGTGTGTGATCGATCGCATCAGGTCGTTTAATCCCGACGGTTTTGCATGTCGGATCGCAAGTGAGGTGACCGGCCAGTTCACCATCCGTGATTATGTCCCGAAGAGCTACCGCAAGGCGACGAAGGTCATGGCGAGGGATATCGAGCTGGCGATTGCTGCTGCGGATTATGCGGCGAAAGACGCGGATTTGAAAACGAAGTCCACCTGTGCTGACGGTCCGCCGGATTATGAACCCTTTCGTCTGGGCGTCCATATCGGAGCGGGTCTGATCGCGGCAGAGTTGAACGAACTGACTGCCGCCCTGTCGACTTCGAAGCAGGAAGAAGGTGTCAAGGCGGGTGAATTCGACCTGCATCACTGGGGCCGGCACGGCATGGAGCATCTCACGCCGCTGTGGCTGCTGAAGTACCTGCCCAATATGCCTGCCTGTCATGTCACCATCATTCATGACGCCCAGGGCCCGAGCAATACAATCACCTGCGCGGAGGCTTCGAGCGGGCTGTCGATCGGCGAGTCACTGCGTGTCATTCAGCGAGATGCGGCGGATGCGTGTTTCTGCGGAGGGTCGGAGAGCAAGCTGAACCCGATGGCTTTCATCCGCCAGATATTCACAACGCGGCTGACAGCCCAGCATAATGATACGCCGGCAGAAGCAGTCCGGCCGTTTGATGAAATGGCCGGGGGTACCGTTTTCGGTGAAGGCGGCGCGATTGTCGTACTCGAGGAATTATCCTGTTTCGAACATCGGAAAAGCGGTAAGGCGTGCCGGGCTTATGCCGAGGTGGTCGGTTTCAGTAATACCCAGACGATTCATCCTGAGAAGAAAAACCGCGAGCCGGATCCTGAAGGGCGAGGTATTGCCACGGCAATCAGAACGGCTCTGGCTGAAGCGGAAATCGATGAAGATGCGATTGATCTGATCGTTCCGTTCGGCGGAGGCATTCCATCCTGGGACAGGGCTGAGCTTGCTGCCATGCTGTCTGTTTTTGGTGATCGTCTATCGAAGCTGCCTGTTGTCAGCCCCAAGGCTCTTGTGGGGAATACCGGTGCCGCTGCGGGAGGTATTGATATCTGTATAGCCGCCATGGCGGTTTTCAGCCGGACCATCCCGCCGATCCTGAACCGGAGCCGACCCCTGCCGGGTATCGGCCGGGAACAACCCGAACCACGAGAAGCGGAAATCAACTATGCATTGGTATTGAGTACGGGGTACGGCGGCCAGAACACGGCACTGGTACTGAAGCGGATGTAAACAGATATGACCGATCTGAGTAATGCATCAACACGAAACGGGCGAGGCGAACATCGGGTCGTGGTCACCGGTATCGGATGGATCACGCCCCTCGGGCATGACATCGACATCGCCTGGAACAGGCTGCTCGGCGGTGAAAGCGGTATCGATCGCATCACCCACTTTGATGCAACGACGTTCCCATCGACGTTCGCCGGCGAGGTTCGGAATTATGATTACAGGCAGTATGTGAAACCTGGCGCGTTGCATGAAGGCGTGGGTTTGAATACCAGTTTCGCTCTGGGTGCATCGTCTCAGGCATGGCGTCATGCGGGTCTGGATGAATACAGCCACGCCGGCCGGTTGAATCATGAACGTCTGGGGATATATCTCGGTGCCGGCGAGGGCAGTATCGATTTCGACAATTACGTTGCCACGAACCTGGCGGGTTGGGATGGTGTGAATCAATGTATCGACGCCGTTGCATGGGCATCGTCGGGTCATGCGAGGCTCATACCTGATCGTGAAATCGAGCAGGAACCGAATATGCCGCTGACGCACCTGGCGATGGAATTCGAAGCGAGGGGTCCGACGTTCAACTGCCTGACCGCGTGTGCGGCCTCGACGCAGGCGATCGGCGAAGGGTCACGAATTCTGGCGCGGGGCAGCGCGGATGTCATGATCACCGGGGGGACGCACACAATGATCCATCCGTTCGGTGTCACCGGATTCAACCGGTTGACCGCCCTGTCAAGACTGAATGATAATCCCCGGGGCGCCTCCCGGCCGTTCGATGCGCAGCGTGACGGTTTTGTTCTCGGCGAAGGGTCGGGGATATTGATCCTCGAAACGCTGGAACATGCGCTGGCACGCGGCGCGGCTATTCATGGCGAAATACTGGGGTATGGCTCGACTGCTGATGCTTATCGCATAACGGATATCCAACCGGACGGCCGGGGCGCCGGTGAAGCGATTCGTCAGGCTTTGAAGTCGGCCCATGTGGATATCACGGAGATCGACTACATTTCCGCACACGGAACGGGTACACGGGAAAACGATTCGATTGAAACGGTCGCGATCAAGGCCGTGTTCGGCAGGCTCGCCGAATCGGTCCCCATCAGCTCGATCAAGAGCATGATGGGCCACCTGATCGCCGCGGCGGGGTCGGTGGAGGCGATTACCTGCATCCTGGCGATTCGAGACCAGAAGCTGCCGCCGACGATCAATTTGAATCATCCCGATCCGGAATGCAACCTGGATTACATTCCGAACTGTTCGCGTTCAGCGAAAGTGGAGACCTGTTTGTCTAACAGTTTCGGGTTCGGCGGCCAGAACAATACGCTGGTCATCCGTCGCTACCGGTAGTAACGAACGGGTAGAACCTGCTGGCACACATTCTGATTTGATATTGCGTTTGAAACGGTTTGTTTTTTCGGATTTGAAAAAATATGGATATAGCAAAAAACTGTTTCGAATAATCGTGACCAAGCACATGTAAACTCCGCTTAACCATGCCACCCGGCAATATTCAACAACAAACAGGGACACGATCATCCATTCGTGTCCCTGTTTTCGTTTGGTTCTGTGATGAAAAAGGCACCGCCCGCATCGATGCGAGTGGTGCCTGAGCCGAATCACTCTTATGGATATCCTCCTGACATCCTGAAAAAAGCATTCGGTATATCAATCCATACTTGTTGCAATATCAGTCATAGAGCGGGCTGACCGTCGTGGGAGGAACTTCAACCAGTTGCATGGTGGTTTCGATACGGAAGTTGGACTCGGTGGTATGGCGCTCGGCGAAGAAGAAGTCGAGCTTGTAGGTACCACCGGGTTCCAGGCCGAGCGAGGCCGCCTCGGCATCGAGGTTGACCGAATCGGTCTTCTGGCCATGGACGCCGCCGATATCGACAGCCAGCTTGTCATTGATATACACCCACACATCGTCGTCACCGGTGAAGGTGAAGACCATCGGCCAGTCTCGCTGGGCCGGGTCGCTGTAGGTGAACTCCGTGTGGATTTCATAGGTAAAGTAGAAGTTTCTCAGGTTCCCGTTCTTGTCGGTCGCGGTATCGTTCCAGCCCCTGCCGTCAATGGGGAAGAAGTACTGCGGCTTCTCGATGGCGAAGGTGTACAAACCACCTTCTTCTTCCATGCCGTTGTCAAGCACAATGGTATGGGGTATGGCGATGTTGACGTTCGGCACATCGTGGAACCACTGGTAGAAAGACCCGGCCGAATCGACCCGGTACTCGGCGTTGAGGCCGTCGGCATTCAGTACAGGCGTTCTGTCCTCGCCGATGGTCGGCATGACCATGTTCGTAATCAGGTTGTAATTCGGTCCGCTCCGCTGCATGTCCGGGTGTGATACCTTGAAGTCGCGAATCACACCTGTCAGTTGAATGCTGTCGGCGGTAGTGAATCCCGCCATCAGTCCGACGATCACAAGTCCCGCGTAAAGTATTCTGAGTTTCATAACGAAGTTCCCGTTGCCTCCAAGCCAGTTTCTGCCCGATGCAACGCTTATCTGCCCGGCCGGCACTGATCGCCCCAAGCCGGGCAAATTCCCCTGATCTACACCAAAAGGTACGATTCAGCATGGCAAAAGCAACGAAATGTCATTAAGGTTTATCCACATTCCCAGAGGCCGTCGATACAGGCGGTACATCCGATAACGACTATTCAGCTTGCCCGGCCTGTGACGCTACCCAACCTGCCGGGATTAACAGCGAAATGGCAATCCGGGTAATCTGTAGCGATTGTAAGTACCATGAAAAAGCCCCCATGTTTTTGGGGGCAGGAGACATTCTCATGCAGGTTGTCGATTGGTGGAATCAATCCAGTTTTCGTGGCATGGTGGAAGCGACCACCTGGATCGGCGGCAGTGTGCCGCCGCCCTGCTCGACGGCCAGTGCGAGGGTATTACCCGATTCGGGGACAACCTCGAAGTTGATACTGCCCCGTTCGAGCACCCACACGCCGTCATAATCCTTCCGCCTGCGCAATTGAAACTCGCAAGTGCGTACGCCGCTGATCAGCGGCTGCTCGAAGGATTGAACGCTTCCATACGGCGTAGTGGTGACGAAGATCGTCCCATTGTCAGGATTCACACCGTCCGGCCGGTAATCGATCACCAGCAGGTTGCCGCTCGAGTCGATCAGTTCAATGTAACTGGACACGGCCTCGTTATCGATGAAAACAACCGGCGGCGATACGCCGGCGTCATTCAGCAGCGGCCCGTGGGCCGTGGAGGTCCGCACAAGCGTCAGCAGACGATTAATCACCAATCGTGTGGAGGTCTGCGTACTGGCGGACTCCGCCGCGGAAGCATAGGCGTAGAAACTCGCGTCGATCGCCACCATCGTCGCCGTCAGCAACATGGCGGTAATGGCCAGCGAGATCAGCATTTCAACCAGTGACAGGCCGGCCTGTTTCCGACTGCTCCCGGTATGCTTCGGCACTTTCACCGAACGATGATGGTGCTGTCCGCCGGGATCTTCCGATCGATCCACCTGTGCTTGAATATCACGCCTGCGTTTGATGATAATCTTATATTGTTGTTTTTCATTACGCTTCATGTGCCTGCTCCAGGCGTCATACTCAATTCGCTCCCCCTTCGAAATACGTCGCCATCAGTGGGCGCAATTCAATGGGGCCGAGGATACCATCGGGCAGGGGCAGGTCCGGATTATAGCGGACCTGAATCACACCCCAGCCGGTGGTGGGCAATTCCGCTTCCAGGTCACCCATGGCCGATGGGAAATACCCGAGCGTGGTATTGAACTGCGGACTCGTTTCACCGAGGACCGGTCCGTCGTTACTGTGCGGTTCAAACGTGGTCAACACGGTCCCGTTGATCTTGACCTGACCTCGCATGTCGATAACACCGGCAACGATTGTACCGGACAGATTCACCGTTTCCGTACTGTCGTGGGGAGCGACGAACGTACCCATTTCAACGGAATAATGCGGTACAAGCAGTGAACTGCGGCTGAACAGGCTGCGTTCGTCGTCGCTGAGATTGGGTGCCTGTAATTCATTGTTAACGTCGACAAAACTCGTGGTACCCGTAAACGCCATCTTGTTGCGTGTATGAGTGAATTCCTGCGGACTGTCGGAAACAATCGCGCCTTCAAACGTACAGTCATCGAATCGGAGGTTGTTGGAGATCGTCTTGGTATCGGTAATTTCCTCGCCATCAATCTCCACTGAACGATCCGGATGCTTCTGACTGCCGTCGCTCTGCTGCATACCGGCATAGTTGAAGTCACTGTCGGCGTTCTGTGTTTCCGTCTCGACGAAGGTCACGCCGATAAAGCGGCAGTTTTTGAAAAGGGCATTGGTCCCCTTGGGAATCTTCACGTTCGTGAAGACCATGTTTTCATACACCGGCCGGTCGTAATAATCGTAGGGATACGAAGCTTCGAACGGTACGGATTCACGGGTATCCTCGCTGGGCGCTGTATACACGACCGGCTGAGCGGGATCATTGGCCTGCAGGCCCACCTGAGCCGACAGATCACTATCGACCATGTTCCGGTAGGTAGTGACATCGAAATCGGATGGCAGGTACTGGTGCGTGTCATTTTCGGCAGCCTCGAACTTCAATGCTGACTCGCCGAAGTCAGGTACGATCGGCCCCTGGAAATAGTCCTGGTAAGCGCCGCCGTCCGGCGCATTGGCGGCACCATTGTTCCAATCGTCCATGCTTGCTGATATATAGACTTCACCGCGGATTTTGGCCAGGTTATCGCTGTTATCAATGAAGCCGTCGTTATAACCTTCGCGGTCGGTATTTCCAAAAGTATCGTAGAGTTCCATCAGTTGTTGAGCTTCGACGGTTGTCAAGCCATTCGCTTCCAGCTCAGCCTGTGTCACACGCAGGTCGCTGCCGATGGTATCGAACTCACCGACAAAGAAATCATAATCATCGATATACCCGTCGTTATTCACATCCAGCGCATCCGGATCGGCCAGATCACCGGATTCGGCCGCATGGGCGACATTGAGACGATTATCACCATCCATGTCGTACTGGATCAGGGTATTGACGAACAGGTTCAGGTTGGCATCCAGCGACGCGGTCATACCACGGAAATTACTTTCAAGCTGAATAGGATGGCCGTTGACAAGATGAGTCTCCATGAATCGTGACCCGATCGGCCCCTGTATCAGGACGTTGCGGCCGATCATCACTCTGCTCTTTGACAGGATGGCATATCGGATTTTCTTGTCGATCTTGAAGTCCAGAGAAATCGACCGGCAGATGGCGGAGCCGACCGGCCCGTCCGCCGCGGTCACCCTGACACGAACGTAAGTCGCATCCAGTGGACTGGCGCTCGATACCGGCACATCCATCTCACTGTAAGGCGGTCGCTGGTAGAACAGTGAATCATAATCCTCACCCGGCAGCGGGTGCGGCGTCAGCGTCGCTTCGAACCGCGGCGCGCCGGGTGCCACGACAATCGGACCGATGTGCAACTCGTTGTTGGAAATATAAGGTTCCTGGATATTGTGCAGTTCACCTGAAAACGAGTTCTGCAGCGCCACGGCAGTCTGCTGCCATAATGCCACGGCGTCATCCGACTCGATCAAACCGTCACGCGTGGTGATATTCTGCGTCACCTGGTTGATCCGGAAGACCATCAGGTTCATACCTGTTTCCGCGGCAGCCAGTGAACGATTGATTTTCATGTGCGTATCGGCGGTTCGCAGATTGCCCTGCGATACGATGGCCATGGCGGCGGCGAGTGAGCCGAAGATCACAAGGAACATCATGGCAAGCAGCGCCGCAGCGCCTCGTTGTCGCCGGTAACCGCGTCTTTTCCGAATGGCTTGTAACATCTGCGTAACTCCAGCGCCTCCAGGCACCTGTCATTACAATATCAGTCTTCAGTGTTTATTCCGTCACCACCCAAGTCAATCCCGTCACGGGTGAGGGTTGATTATCATTAGGGCCCTGGTATTGAACCGTCACCGTCACCCGCTTGAGTGTGCCATCCGCTCCAAGCGATTGCGTGAAGGCCGAACTGATGTCATCCGGCAAAACGCTCTCCACGTTGATCACCTGCGTCCAGTTCGCCATGGAGGTAACGGGTTGGCGCAGCGCGTTGACCGGCGGGTTGAATGACAAGCCGCTTCCGATCCCCATGGCATCGACATCGCCGGCGAAATCATCGAGATCGTCGTAATCGGCGATAGTCGTTTCGCCGGCTTCAGGGCCGAGATTCGACTTGCCGGTGATCGGATCATGCACCGGCAGGGTCAGTGTCAATTCTCTCAGTTCGTTTGCCAGCAGTAACGCCGTACCGGTTCGCTGGGCCCAGTCGTTTTCCATGTGATACGCCTGCTGGGCGGCAACGATTGCCAGCACGCCCGTTCCGACTATGACTGTGGTGAGCGCCGCTTCAATCAGCGTAAAGCCCGCTGATCGGCGGCAGGCGATTCCCATTCGTCTGATACGTCGGCTTTCATTCATCTCGGACAAACTCCACGGCCTCCGTATCAATTAAACTCTTCCCCGATTGCTTGGTCCGCCAGGTCGACCCGGCTTACCCAATATCACCCTCATTTACCTATTCACTCAGTTAAACAATTCCAAACCGGAGGCTGAAAATCAAATAAATCACACCCGTTATTTGACCATTGTCGATAACTTGAAGATCGGCAGGATGATAGCCATGGCGATGAAGCCGACCAGTGAGCCCATTACAATGATCATAATCGGTTCAATCATACTCGTGACGGTCTTGATGGTTTCACGCAACTGTTTGGCATAAAACGAACTCACTTCGTCAAGCACTTCGCCGAGCTTGCCGGATTCCTCACCGGCGGCAACCATCTGCACCACCACCTTGGGCAGCAGCGGACTGCGATACAGCGGCTGGGCGATCTTCTTACCCTGCTTGACTGATGCATAAACCGCTCGCCACAACCGTCTGAACAACCGGTTGCCGCTGATCTCGCCGGTGATCATCAGGGTATCCAGCATCGGCACGCCGGCGTTGACCAGTTCGCCCATGGTGTGCAGCGACCGACTGATATACAGTGCAAGGAACATTCTTCGAAAGATAGGCACCTGCAGTTTGAGTGAATCAAACCACCAACCGCCGGTTTCCGTTTTACTGAAAAAGAGCATTACGATAATCGATGCGATCATGCCCAGAACAATCGTCCACCACCAGTTCACCATAAATGAGGAAAGATTCATCAGAAAAATGGTGGGCCAGGGCATAGCCGCTTCCTTACCCTCGAACACCGCGGTGAACCTCGGCAGGACAAAGGTCAACAGGAAAATAGTCACGCCCACCGCCAGTGTAGCGATCACGCCGGGGTAAATCATAGCGCCGACAACCATGGCCCGCGTCTCGATCTGCTGGGCGAGATACGCGGCGATACGATCCAGCATCTGGCTGAATGAGCCGGACATCTCCGAGGCTCGTACCATGTTAATATACAACGGGCCGAATAATTTCGGATTCTTCGCCAGCGCTTCGCTGAACTGTTTGCCCGATTCGACATCCTGCTTGATCTGCATCAATATCTGACGGAACTTCGGATTCTCAGACTGTTCGGCAATCCCTTCGAGAGCGGATCGCAGTGAAATGCCCGCCCGGATCATCACGGCGAGTTGTGAAGTGAAATTGAGCACATCACGTTGACTGGGTCCCGAGGAGTAATTCAAAGACTTCAGGTGTTTACCCATCGAGTGGGCACCGCCGATCGGGGTCAGTTGCAATACCGTATTGCCCTGGTTTCGCAACAGTTGTGCGGCAGCCAGGGCATTTTCGGCGTTCAGAACCCCAACCGTGGTCTCCCCGCCGGATGTCCGCATCTGGTATCGATAGGTGGGCATATGCTCTCCGCTTTACCTCTCTGAACAGGCCGGTTCATACGCCTGATATCCTTTTCCGATGCCCGGCGCAATGCCTGTTACTTCCTTACATCCATCCATCACACACACATATCCACTCCACGGCTTCAGTCCGTTACGCCACCAGCGACCGCTCGAGTTTCTCCGGATAAGCCGCCTGGGCGATCGCGTCTTCACGACTGACCATACCGTTGAAATACAACTCGGCAATGGCGTTATCCAGACTGTTCATACCGAGCGAGCGGTTGGTCTCGATTACGTTGGGTATTTCAAAAGCCCGGTTCTCACGGACCAGGTTCCTGATAGCGGGTGTCGCCAGCATGACTTCAACCGCAGGCACCATGCCTTTTTTATCAACACGCTTGAACAGTGTCTGAGAAACCACCGCCTGCAGCGTATTGGCGAGCATGGACCGGATTTGATTCTGCTGATCCGCGGGATACATATCGATGATACGTTCGACCGTCTGCGAGGCATTGACGGTGTGGAGTGTTGACAACACCAGGTGGCCGGTCTCGGCCGCGGTGATGGCGGCGGCAGTGGTTTCCAGGTCACGCATTTCACCGACCAGAATGACATCCGGGTCCTGACGCAGTACATGGCGCAAGCCGCTGGCGAAACTCGGAACGTCGGTCCCCAGTTCACGCTGTTCAATAATGCACTTCTGTGACAACAGGGCGTATTCGATGGGATCTTCAAGCGTAATAATATGTTTGTGATAACGCTTGTTCATCGCATCGATCATGGCCGCCAGCGTGGTGGATTTACCCGAGCCGGTATCACCCGTGACCAGAACCAGCCCTCGCGGCAGGTAAGTAAGCCGTGAAATCACCTCAGGCAGATTCAATTCACTCAGCGGCGGTATATCGGTCTTGATGGCACGAAGCGCGATCCCGACCGTCATACGCTGCAGGTGGGCATTGACACGGAAGCGGCCCAGGCCGGGAATCTCGTAAGAGAAATCGGCATCCCTGATCTTCTCGAAAATCTTGAGATTCTCTTCATTGGCCATGTGCTTGAGCATCCGCGTGGCGCTTTCGGGCGTAATCACCGGGTAATCCAGTGGTGTCATAACGGTATGCACTCGAGCCATGGGAGGATGACCTGAAATCAGGTGGATATCGGAAGCACCCAGTTCCAGGGCCGTCTTCAATATAGTATCCAGTTCCATGCGTACCTCATGAATAAACAGTTATCGCACCTTGTCGGGATAGCCGCCTGCAGCATGTCTGCGGCATGTCCGCAAGATAAAGTCTCATTTCTAGCTATCGTCGTGACTGGAAAGGGGGATAAGTGATCAGTCCGATTTTTCCAACTCTTTCAACGGATTAACCTGATCCGCATAATCGATTCGACCGGTACAGACAGCATGGCACCTGAAACAACTCAGGTGACGGCCATGTCGAAATGCCAGCCCGATTACCGGACTTCGATCGGAATATGGCTCGGTTTCATCCTTCAGCACCTGTTAATTGACAAATGCACCGACACGATAGACATACTCCAGTATGCCGTAAGGGGTCGTATCGGAGTAGCTGGTGCTGTCGGCCGGCAGCAGCTCGATCTGCTGCCAATCCTGACCCGGACTATTCCGTTTACGCTGGATGATGAATCCATCTTCCTGTTCGTCACCGCTGGCGTTGTCCGTCCAGGTCAGCTCGATGACGGGCCCGGGCATGGGTGTCGCTGCCAGATCACTCGGCGCGGGTACGGGGTCCTGGTACAGCCGGATCAGATAGGTACCGTAATTCTTCACATCGAATGATTTGCTGAATGTCCGACCAGGCAGAAGTACATTCGCCGGTGCATCGAAATAATCAAGCTCCGAATCCTGCTTGAGCTGAGCCCATTGGGTGGCATTCGGTGCAACGGGACTGCCCTGGTTCTGCCAGGTGCGATAGCAGTTGCTGTGATTGACATCGACCGCGAAATGCTCGACGAGCACTTCACGATCAGTACGAAACGGCAGGTTGTTCACAGTTACATGGGTAAGCTCGCCCTGATTGGGATCCGCCCCGCCGCCTGTAATATGTTTATAGACCAGGATTTCAACTGACGAATCGTCCGCGGCAACCGTAGCCAGGCCGGCGATACCGTCGCCGGTCGCACCGCCTGACAGCGGCAAACGTTCATCGGTCATCATATGGCACAGTCGGTACACGTTGAAAATCGACTTGGGCACATCATAGGAATCGGGAATATTCGGATCACCGCGAAGCATCAGGCCGAAGTCATCGCTGAAGGCCGTGTATGGCCGGGCATCCCATTCCTCGAAAATGTCGGATATCGTCCACCAGCACATCCCGTCGGGTGCACGATGCTCGGTATTGTCCATCAGTAGATGCGTGGTCTTGAGCATGAAGGTTCCCGAACTTTCCGGATCACGATGACCCGTCGCCCACTCGGTGACGATCACCGGCCCGGTAAAGCCCCGGCCGTCGATCTTCTGCATGACATGATTGTGAAATCCGAGCATACCCGCCGGACCTTCAGGGAATCCCAGCCGCGGCGTATCCCAGGGATACATGTGATACGTGATGAAATCAAGCTTGCTGCCGACCTGGCCGGTTGCTTCATTGACCTCGAAATTGCAATGATCGATCAGCACCTCGATCCACTCGCCCCAGGATCCCCAAGACGAAGTCGCCGGCCCGCCTAGCATGACGAGTGGATCGGCATCTTCCACACCAGCGGAAGTGTAGTCATACAGCCGGATATACGGATCGAGACCGCCTTTCAACCAACCGAGGTCGGCTTCGTTCCATAATTCGAAAAACCAGTTGTTACGTACTTCCTCGACGCCGTAACGCTGCTCGACGTGAAGAACCAACTCCCGGATCATGTCGCGCCATTTGTTATGGTCATAAGGCGGCGTGGTATTACCGGGCAGGCCCGCATACCAGAAAATGCTCTCCGGGCCGGACGCCAGCGGAGTCGGCATGAAACTGAATTCGCAGATCGGCCTTACCCCGGCCCGGTACATCGCGTCAAACACCTCGTCGAACTTCGTCCAATCGTAATACGGATTGCCCTGGGCATCTTCGTGATACACTTCCAGATGATCATTCAGTGAGCCATGACCACGAACCCAGCGAAAACCCGCCTGCTCACGTCCGATCTGGCAGGCTCGTTCGATCGAGCGGCCGTAGACAGACGTCCGCCAGGTATTTGCATGGCTTGTCCCAATGGAATGCTCGTAAAAACGATTCCATGGCCCGATGGTCGCGCCGGCGTCCACGTTAAGTGTGACTTCACCATAACCGGCCACAACCGGTATGAGCAAAACTCCCAATAGAATAACCGTCATAAAATGCTGTACCCGCCTTCTCCAATTCAATTGACTCAACATCAGCTTCTCCTTCTGTATGATGATATGGACAGACTTGCGTCGATGCCGAAACCTGATTCACAGCGGCTTCATCAAGACATGCTCAGATCACACCCAACAGCAACGGCCGTACAACCCGATATCTATCTACATCAGTCTGGTTAAGATCAAAGATGATCCTCTTCCCGGACCACAGATCTTTCCATGCTCCCGATGATCGGGGATCCATCAAGCACAACCTTCGCACACCAGGTGCTGACACATGGGAATCCGCCTGTCATTACACTGCTCTCAACCCTTCCATAACGCTGTGAATCAGCATGAACAGACAATACCGGGAGAAGTCGCTTCTCCTGATATTTAATTAGACACAATCCCGGCGTTCGGCAAACCTCATTTTGCGCAGTTTTTTTAACGGATTGCGCAAATATCTATTGGCAAGATAACACATCAAAAGGCCGGGCCATCCAGAAATGGCGCAGCATCGATCACACGATCAAATTGTATCCCGATCTCATAGGCAGGCGGCTGAGTGTCGTCTTCCAGACTGATCTGCCGACACCAGGCGACTCTGCCGCTGACAATCATCCCCTGGCCGTTATCAGCCTGCATGGCGACAGTACAACGGGTGTGGGTCGGAATGGGAAGGCCATGTAGGAAGCCGATCCCGCCGTCACTGATATTCCGGGTCCGTACCAGGTAGATACCCGGCTTATCGCCGCTTGCTTCCAGTCTGAGCAGACACCGGAATGAGCGATTGTGACGGTCACTGCCGGATTCCCGCCGTTCCAGACCTTCATAGTCCATGCTGGTTTGTTCGATATGCTCGAGAATCGTGATCCACTGCTGGTCGGATATCCACAACCTTAATGTATCCAACCCGTTACCATCATCCATATCATTTACAAACATGATCAGACCATCCCCTGCCGACCGAATATTTGATAACGCTATACCTGTTGAGGTGATCGGGTGTTAATTCATCGGAGTTTAGCCTGCGGGATTGATGCCCTGCGACGACATGATATGCGAGACCACATGTAACACAATGGCTTAAATGGTTTTAAGAAAACACCCTAATCGGGCGAAAGCGGGGGAGAGTGAAAGAAACGTGGATTTACCCGACTTTCTCCGGCTTCAGTTCTCTTGACATGAGTTCGCTGATGCCTTCAAGCGGGTCAAGGCCTTCGAAAAGAACACGATATATGGATTGCGTAATAGGCATTTCAACACGATACCGGGCAGCCAGCTCGACAACCGCCTGAGTGGTCGGAACTCCCTCGACCACCCCGGATATGCTTTTGAGTACCTCGTCGAGCTTGCGGCCTCGCCCGAGCAACTCGCCACAGGTACGATTCCTGCCGGTTGGAGAAAAACAGGTCGTCGCCAGGTCGCCGACACCTGTCAGTCCGAAAAAAGTCTGATTACCCGCTCCCATGGCAGTTCCAAGCCGGGTTATCTCGGCCAATCCGCGTGAAAGCAGCGCTGATTTCGCATTGATACCTGCCTGCAGACCATCAAGAATACCGGCCGCCAGGGCAATGACATTCTTCGTTGCTCCTGCCAGTTCGACCCCTAGAAGATCCGTGTTGGTGTAAACCCGAAACCAATGAGTTGAAAAAACCTGCTGAAGTGTGTGGGCATACTCTTCGTCATCTGAAGCGGCGGTCACGGTTGCTGGCAGGCAACGAGCCAATTCGGCGGCAACCGACGGACCTGAGATAGCCGCCATCGGCCTGGCCGGCTTATCCGGGTCATCCGATACGCCTTGAAGCACATCTGTAATAATTTGAGTAGGTCTTAAGAGCGTTTTCTGCTCAATCCCCTTGGCAACGGAAACAACCGGAATCGACTTGGGGATACAGGTTGCAATCCGTTCCCAGGAATTACGTATGTACTGCGTAGGAATGGCATTAACGATTAAGTCCGCCTCACCCAGTGCTACCGCTTCATCGACTGTGAGCCGGATTGACTCGGGTAGACGTGAACCCGGCAAAAACCGCCTGTTTTCCCGTGTCTGGATCATCTCAGCAATATTATCCGGCAGCATGCTCCACATCGTTAACTGATAGCTCTTACTGTCCAGCAGCAACGCACAAACCGTGGCCATGGCCCCGTCACCGATTATGGCGATATTTTTAATCATAACTTATTTCCAGATATCAATATATAGACATTTGCCCGAATGGGAAACAGGGTTATGGCCCTGGTTTTACTAAAAAATCCCACTTTGCTTTCATTTTACGTGCATGATCAGTTGACAGGAAGCCGATCATATCGATTGTTCGGCCCTGCGTTAACTCGTAACGGTTGTAAGGGCTGATATGTGAGAATTTTGTCGGCATCCGGGTCGAACCGTTTGGCATCAGGGTGAATACAGTGTATCGAGCATAAAACTGGTATCATAACGGAATCGTGTCAGAACAGGATTGGAAAACGTGCGTAATATGGGCAATTACGGTAGTATGAACGGTTTAAGACCATAACAAGTTGATCTTGATCATCTGTGTTGACCTCCATAAGCCCGTGACAGGGAGGCACAGAGGCCGGTAAATGCGAGGTGAATTATGGTTCCGAGACAGAAATCATTTGTGATCACAGCCACACTGCTGCTCTGTTTCAGTGTGATCCTAATTTTGACCAACAACGGATGTGAAATGGATTCGTTCATGAATCCATCCGTGGTGGGCCGCTGGGAAACAACGCCTATCACGCTGCCGATTCTTGACCGACTGGATGTCATCGAGGAATCGGATGCAACAACCCTGCCTGTAACACAGGTGCGAAAGAGCGATCTGATCCCGGATATTCAGGAATATACACTGGGTGTCGGCGATGTAGTCCGCGTCAACGTCTTTGAACTGATTCAGCCGGGAACACCTCATCTTGAAGAACGCAGAGTGGATGAACTGGGTAATATCCGTCTGCCTGTCATCGGAAAAGTCAAAGCCAGCGGCTTGAGCGTCAGCCAACTGGAACAGGAAATCGTTGACGTACTCAACAGAAAAGGTATTTTGCGTGATGCAACCGTCAGCGTACTGTCATTAAGTCAGAACCAGAACGCCTTCAGTGTTTACGGCCAACCCATCACCGGTGGAACAGCGATCGGCCGCTATACGATTCCCGAACCGGATTTCCGGTTGCTGGACGCCCTTGCCATGGCTCGCGGTGTGCCGGGACGTACGAAAAAACTGTTGATTTTCAGGCAGACTGCTGTTTCACCTGAAATCGAAGGCATTGTGCATGACGAGCAGATCATCTCCCCGGACGAACCGTTGACCGCCACACCGCAGGATCCGACTCAACTGATCGAAGATCTGCTGGAGGGCATTGACCAGGAACCTGAATCCGAAGATGAAACGCTCAATCAACCGGATCAAGACCGCCAGCCGCCGATGGGAATCGAAGACGGCCTGGGTGAATCGGAGAACGCCACGCAATGGGTTTATGTTGACGGCCAATGGGTACGGGCGGGCGGTCCCGAATCTCCCGGTGCCGCTGAACGGGATAACATTCAGGATGAAGAATTTGAAGAACTCAGCGGCCTGATCACACAGCGCATTATCGAAGTGCCTTATGATCGCTTGATCGCAGGCGACATGCGTTTCAACATTGTGATTCGACCCGGTGATATCATCCGTGTCCCGGACTCCACGGCGGGCTTCGTCTTCACTATGGGCTCCATCAACCGTCCCGGCGCATACAGCGTCCCGGGAGAACGCGACCTGACATTAAAACAACTCATCGCTTCTGCAGGCGGCTTGAACCAGCTTGCCGAACCGGAGCGTGTTGATCTGATCCGCCGTATCGGTGACAACCAGGAAGTCACAGTCCGATTGAACGTGAAGGCGATCTTCGACGGCACAGAACCGGATATCTTCTTAAAATCGAACGATTTATTGAATTTCGGGACGAGCTTTGTCGCCACACCGATTGCTGTCTTTCGTAATGGTCTGCGAACAGCTTACGGGTTTGCATTCGTTCTGGACCGCAACTTCGGCCCTGAGGTTCTCGTCTTGTGATTGTACACGGCCGCCATGTTGAGAACCGGACAGTATGAGAGCATAATATGCAGTGATGTAATAACGGGATCACGCAGGCTGAATGAGCGGATAACCAAAACTTATTTTCCCGTGATAATGTATTCGGCATGCTATCCGATCTGCAGGGAAGCGGATTTTTAAAATAGTTCTATCAGCGTCTTTTCAGGTGGCCTTCGACTGCTCAAGCAGGCGAACCGGCATCTCAGAGATTACGTATTGACAAATTGTTAGCAAGCTGCGACAGAAAACACAACCGCAGCAATCAATGATGGCCGCTAATGACAAGTTCAGCAACATCCAGCATGATTCAACGCAAAACCACCGACACGCTGATCAGCCCCGTCGGATGGATATGGTTGGCCGTGATTACGATTCTGTTCGGACTGTTTTTCCATACGATTCTCAGACGCTCACTTAATTTCGCCATCGCATACAGCAATGAGTGGTCTCACATTCCCCTGATTCCCTTGATCAGTATGTATTACGTTTTCCAGAACAAGGAACAACTGATGCAGACAGCACGGCGGCTGTACTGGCCGGGCCTGCTGATTGTATTTTTCGGCCTGTTCGGCTATGCATGGTGGATATATCCGGGCCGCAATGACATGTTCCAGGGATACAGCCTGATCCTGACCCTTTTCGGCGTGGTTCTTTTTCTGCTTGGACCTCGTATGATGGGAATTCTGTGGTTCCCCATTTTTTACCTGGTCTTCAGCGTGCGTATCAGCCAGAAACTATGGGACAGCATCTCCTGGAATCTGCAATGGATCGCTGCAATGGGGGCGGCGTTCATGCTGAAGCTGATCGGCGTTTTCATTGGTCTGGACGCCCATCTTCGTGGATCAACAATCGATCTGATATATGGCAACCGACCGATTGAGCCGCTTAACATCGCAGAAGCCTGTTCCGGCCTCCGCATGTTGATGGCGTTCCTTGCACTGGGTGTCGCCATGGCATTCCTCTTCAATCGACGATGGTGGCAACGCCTCGTCATGATCCTGATGGCTGTACCCATTGCACTGTTTATCAATGTGCTGCGCGTTACCGCACTCGGCCTTATCAGCCTCTACGATAATTCACTCATTCACGGTGACTTCCATATTTTCATCGGAATGACCATGCTGGTACCCGCCGCCGGTCTGTTTCTTCTGCTGGGTTGGATACTCGACCATATCATTATTTATGAAGAGCCGAACACAGACCATTCCGATTCAACAGGCGGCATTCATCAAACCCCGTATGTTGCCGCTTATGAGAATATGCCGGCTTTCAATTTGAAAAATATCACCAAAGGTCTGACCTCAGGCGTCGTACTGACGCTGGTCATCGGAGCAATATACATCCTCGGTCTGGCTTCATTCAGACCGGATGTTTTCAGCAACCGGCTTCCAGCTTCGATGTTGTACAGCCTGCTCATTTTCTGCATCATCCTACTGATTCCACTTGTTGTTTATCTGCCGAAATTGTTTTCCGGTCAATACGCATCCCGGTTACAAGGTGCTTCGAGCCTTGTTGTCGGATTATTGCTGATGGCGACACTGGGACAGAATACGGTTATCGCAATGACGGAAGCCGTTTTGATCAAGAAGAAGGTACCGCCCCGCAAATGGCTTACTCATATCCCGACAAAGGTTGATCATTGGAAAATGGTCAATGAATCCGAACCCCTTTCACCCGATGAAATCAAGGGACTGGGTACGGAGATGTATATCAGTCGTTTTTATGTTGATACCACGGTCAATGATATCGATGAAAAAGATTTTATGCGTGGTCGGTTTACCCCCGGCTCTATCATCCGTCTTCATATCGCCTATTACACAGGTACGCCGGATACGGTTCCGCATGTCCCTCAGCAGTGTTACGTGGCCGGTGGCAGGCAACCACTCGGTATCGACACCGTCCGATTGAATCTCTGCGATACCTGCAGACCCGATCCGGACAGCCGATATGTTTTGGCAACCACATCTGACGGCACCTCCGTGAGGCTGCCACGTGACCATACAGATGCAACGGTATTCAGTTACATGTCGCCGGAACGGCGGAATAGTACTGAACATGTCACCTATTTCTTCGTAGCAAACGGAAAATTCCTGGTGGATCAGAATGCGGTCCGACTGCATGGTTTCGATCCCAGGGACGAATACAGCTATTACTGCAAGGTGGAAGTTCTTCCCTGGCTTGTATCAGACAGTGAGATATCCGGGGCTCTGGTCGAATCGTTTTTGAAATCGTTCATGCCCGAAATCATGGCCTGCCTGCCTGACTGGGTCGAAGTCGAGCAGGGAAGATGGCCGAAAAATAACAGCGTACATTCACCATGACAACAGGATGAAAACATGGCAACCCGAGTCAATACGAAATTTGTTCTCATACTTTGCTCGATAATGATCGTTCTTGTAATGGGCGTGGCGGCCATATGGTATAAATTCGTCCACAAAGACCCGAAACGACAGATCATGAGGGCTGACAGCCTTCTCGCCCAGGGTAAAACTGATGATGCGCTGGATATCTATGAGGCGGTTCTGACAAAAGACAGTAATAACCTCGAACTTACACATACGATCATTAACGTGCTGAACGCCATGAAGCCGACGGATCGCGTCGAGGCTTTCGATATACTCAGGAAATCACTCGGCTATCTACGTCATGCAACTGAATTACTTCCACATGACGAAGCATTGCTGGAAAATTATTTCGGCAAGTTGCACGAACTGGGTGAAACACTGGGACAGGGGTATTACGAATCATTGCTTGAACAGTCTTCCAATAAAGTTGAAAACTACCCTGATAATATCGTCGGGAATAAATATCACGGCATCGCTCAAGTCAGCCTTCTTCGACCGGATTTGACCCCTGAAGAAATCCAGCAGGCCAGGGCCAGCCTGGAAACCGCCCGGGAAATCATGCCCGATGATGCGGAAACAGCTTTCTTCCTTGCCCGCTGGTATATCTCCCAGGCAAGCAGGTTCGAGCATGACATCGGCAAGGATCTGGAAGTCGAACGCCTTAAGAACCAAGCCATTGATATCGCTGCGAAAACATACAATATTGATCCGAATGATCCACTTCGCATCAAGCGTTATCTGACGATTCTGCTTTATAGAAAAATCAACATGATTGATGAGGCGACCGCCATCATAGATCGACTGGAATCTGAATTGCTCGATAATCCGGAACCGGAAGATCTTGTCAATTCAATCGCATACAATCTGACGCGCGTCGATACAACACCTATTGAACAACCGGACGATCTCCCCGAAACCACCCGTGGCCTTGTTCGGGCGGAAAAAATTCTGAGAACCGCAGCAGAAAAACACCCGGATGTTATTTCTCATACTTTTCAGCTTGCTTCGATGCTCAACAGAATGCATCGCGTCGACGATGCGCTAGCGCATTTCCAGAAAGTACGAGAATATGAACAGTACGACAACTACCTTGACTATCTGAAAATGCAAAACATGAAAATGAGCAGCAACTATGAAATTTCCAACCTGCTGATCATACAAGCCGAAAAGGCGTCGGACTCCGAAACCAGAGAAAACTTGATTTTGCAAGCCCGATCACTGATTGATGAGATGATCACCAACTATGGTGAAACACCGCATTCTAATCTGCAAAATGGCAAGATACTCCTCGTTGAAGGAAAATATCAAGAGGCCCTTACTTATTTCGTCCGTGCATCCAGTGGATTCAATGACAGCAATCTTGATGCGCTCAGAATATGCGCGGAAACCGCTCTTCTTGCCCGTGAATATGGTGAAGCGGCGCAGAAAATGGAATTATTTGTCGACGGATTGAGCAGCGAGAAAGATTCCATCCCGTTTCGAAAGAGGCTGGTTGAACTGTACCTGGGCATGAAACAGATTGAGCCGGCACAAGAACATTTGGAAATAATGGCATCACAGAATCCGGACGATGATTCCATCCGTATTCTCCGTGCAGACATGCTTGCCGTGGAAGGTGAATATGAAGAGGCACTCACAATTTACCGCGGCATGAAAGACGCCGATAACGGGCGTATCGCACAAAAAATCGCCGGGGTGTATTCCGAACTTAATCAGAAAGACAAGGCCAGGGTGGTCCTCAAGGATTACTGCCGTGATCATCCTGAAGACGTAACCGCACTTCGGCAACTGTTATTCCTGACCGATGATCCCGATGAAAAACAGTCGATCATCGATATGGCGGCCGCCGGCGGAATCAGCGAGAAACAGATCAAGATACTTCGAATTTCCGCTTCGCTCGGTGATACCGATGACACCGATGCTATTGCCGACCAGCTTCTCGATATACAGGAAGATCCCCTTCAGAAAGCAGTGACACAGGCCCGGTATTACTACCGTCTCGGCAATAAAGAAAAAAGCCGAACTGCACTCGAAGAAGCCGCCGCTATTGACCCTGACGATCCCTTCGTCATTGCAATGCGATTTGAATTCGCACTGGACGAGAAAGACTGGGCCGCGGCGGAACAACTTGCACATACCGCCAAAGAAAAGAATCTCGACTTCGCAAATGGAAGATTTTATGAAGGGCAACTTCTTAAAGCCAGGGGCGAGTTGGATAACGCCATCAATGCACTTCAAGAAGCATTGTCGGTCCGACCTGTTTTCGCCGATGGCCACCGCATGCTGGCGATGGCAATGATCGAAAAAGGCGACTATGAAGCCGCTGAGGCGTCGTACCGCAAAGCCATTACACAGCGGCCGAACAGCTTCGAAGCACTTACAGGACTTGCGTATGTCCTGAACCACCGCGGCCAGTACCAGGAAGCACTCGATCTGTTTCGCAAGGCGAAAACATACCAGCCCGGGAATCCTGTCATCCTTGAACAGTATCTCAACTACGAAGTCGAACATGGCAACCGGGATACCGTTCTGGAAGAGCGTTGGAAAATCGCCGAAGAAAAACCGGACAATTCAGTCAATAAACGGAAACTTGCACTGCTGCTCGCCGAAGATGATTCCGTGGATGATGCCCTTGATATCATTCAGGAATTGATCGATACCGAGGGGCGCACAAGAGAAAACATTCACTGCCTCGCAAGTATACACCGACTGGCAGGCGATCCCGATAAAGGCAGATCCGCTATCGATACCTATATGTCGGAAAGATCAGCAGATGCTGATCTGAACGATCACCTCATGCTCGCCCGTTACCTCATCCTGACAGGTGAAATCGACGACGGCGTCAAAGCCTACCAGAACGCCATTGACATAGACAGCAGCCGGTCTCATGACATTACATATGAACTCGCTGATACGCTGTTCAATAATGGTTTCATTCGACAGGCGATTACACTTTACGAAAAACTGCATCTTGCCGATCCCGAAGATGACGGCCTGTCGCTTCGACTGGGACAATCACTGGTCATGGTAGGATCCTATGACCAGGCAATGGAAATAGCTCAAAACACGGAGCCTGGTAATCCTCGCACCCAGGTTCTGAAGGCGATTATCCATTACAAACAGGACAATGACAAAGAAGCTCTGTCCCTGTTGGACGCAGCAATTCGACAAAATGAAACCCTTGCTATCGCGTATTATCATCGTGGTGTTGTTCTGATGAAGGATCCCCTCCAGCAGGAAACGGCTATCGAAAACCTCAAAAAAGCATTGAATATCGATCCACAACTGTATGCGGCGCGTGAAAAACTCGTTGAGGTCTTTTCTGAAAGAGACAATTACGGAGAAGCCATCCATGAATTGCAAACGTGGCTGAAATGGGATCCTGAAAACCTGGAAGCGAGAACGCAATTGCTTGCTTTTTACAAGAAAGACCGGAATGTCACATCCGCACTGGCACTGGCGAATGAATCGATTGAGATGTTTCCCGACAATCCCGCATGGCTGGAGGAACGCGGGATTATTTACGCTCATATGGGTAAATTCGATAACGCGGAAGCAGATTATCTGAAAGCCGTCAAGCTGAATCCCAAAGAGTCAAATCTGAATCAACTGGCAAACCACTACCTCGGCATGAAACAGCCCCGAACCGCCATAGAAACACTCGTCAATCATGCCGATCTGCTGAACAAAAGCCCGATCCTTCAGGCGACACGTGCTCGCGCCGCTTCGGCAATGGGTGAACATGAAGTCGCTGAAAATCTCTATCGCAAAGCTTTGGACCGTGCAAACAGCCTGGAGGAAATTGCCACCATCACTTATCAGATCACCTCCACTTATAACCGTGATACCGCCATCAAGCTGCTTTCGGAAAGTAACAACCAGATACAGCCCCTCTGGGCACGTCTGCAGATCGCCCAAATCGAAATCCAGCAACAGGAAAACGCTAAAGCACTCTACCACCTGCAGGAAATTGAAAAAACCGTCTCGCCAGGTGATACCGATATGCTTGTCACTGTCAATCAGGCACTGGCACTGGCCTATCATCTCGAACGCGATTATTACCAGGCTGAAAAGATTTATCGGAAGCTGCTCGAACTGGATCCCGACGATACCAAAACGATGAATAATCTCGCATACCTGCTTGCGGATGAACTTAATGAACCCGATAAAGCACTCCAGCTTGCTCAGCAGGCTGTGGAATTATCACCCAACAATGCAAACTACCTCGATACATTAGGCTGGATACAGAAGCTCAACGGCCAGCTTGAAGCCGCAAAAAGCAGCCTCGAACGCAGCATCGCGATCAGTAAACAACCCGCCGGCTATCTGCACCTGGGTGAAGTTTACATCGAAATGGAATTCCTCGATCGCGCTGCTGAGTATTTGAAGCAGGCCGCCGAGCTTGCCGATAAGTTCAATGACAAACAGGTTTTGGAGGAAGCTGAAAACCTTTTAGCCGATATCAGACAGTAACGCATTATTTCGCTATCCGTTAGAGAGGGATGAGATTATGACTGCCAATCCCATGTCAACCATACCGCCCATCGGACCCACTACGGGAATGGTGTCCTCGCCTGCTTCGAGTAAGTTCAAGCAAATCGATCCGATCAGGATTCTGCGACAGCATATTGTCCTTCTCGTTTTCACTTCCCTTGTCGGTCTTATCATCGGCGGAGGAACCTGGGCCGCCCTGAGAATAACCATACCTGAATGGTCATCGGAAGCACAACTGAGATACATTCGCGGCCCGGATGATCCTTGGAAAGGCTTCAATGAACAGATGGAAAATCAGGATACGACTGAAGCCATCATTCAGGCGGAGGTCATGCGCATTCGATCTGAGGAAATCCTTCGCGATGCCTTAGGTAAACAGATGGTAAGAGATACCAACTGGTTTAAAGGATATGACAACAATCTTGAAAAGGCCAGAGAAGACCTGCAGAAGAAATATCTCGCCGTGTGGATGGTACGCGGCGCCCCCGTCATCAGCATGAGAGCCAGAACAAGAGATGCTGACGATGCGCAACGAATCCTCAGGGCAATTATCGATTCCTATATGAAAAAATTGAAAATCGATACCTCGAACAAGAGCAGAGATATCAGAAACGTCTTCGTACGCGAACAGGAAATGGCCGACCAGGCCATGCGACATCTTCAGGAACAGATGAATGAATTCACACTCCAGCAGGAAATTTCAACGCTTGAAGCCAATCAGAGTGAAACCGCTCTTGAGTTACAGAATCTGACCGAACTCAAAGTCCAGCTTCTCAGCGCCATCGACCAATACAACTCTCGGTACGACACCCTGATGAAAATCAAGGATTCCGGCCATGCAGAACCGACTCCCGATGTCATTGCTGAACTCGAAATGACGCCCCTGATCCAGCAATTAAGCCAGTCACTACAGAGTTTACGCCAGCAGCGTGAAGTCTATATCCAGGAATACGGGCCCAATCATATGCAGGTACGCAAGGTCGGCCGTTACATCGCCGCCGCCGAAGCAGAAAAGAAGCGCGAAATCGAACGACTGGCTCGTGAACAACAGGAAGCTGAAATTCAATCACTCGCCAAAACCATTGAAATGCTCAAAGGGCAGTACGCAGAACTCGAACCGAAATTGCTTAATGCCGCACAACGAATGACGGACCTCACAACCAAGATTACCAGGTTTGAGCATATGGAGAAGGAGTACGAGACAGCGGAAGAAGAAAAAACCATCGCCACACAATCGCTCATGGCTCAGCGTGTTAATGAAGCTCGGCCTGATACCATCCCGTTCCAGGAACAGATGTCGCCTTCAACCCCCGAAGTAACCTTCCCGCCTAAATGGTATATTACGATTCCGGGCGTGGCACTCCTTGTCATCGGCACCGTCACCGGTCTGATCTTCCTCAGGGAATTGATGGACCAGCGAATCAGGACTTCGGAAGATGTCAAGATGATCGCCCAGACCGAACTGCTGGGCATGATTCCGGATACCATGGAAGACCCCTCCGGCCCGGTCGCCGTTGAACGCGTCGTGGAAAATCAGCCTACCGGTATCATCGCCGAATCCTACCGACAGGTACGTGCCGCCATTCTCACCAAAATGGACAGGCGCGGCTATAAAACCCTGATGATCGTCGGTGCCCAGCCGAAATGCGGCACAACCTCCGTCGCACATAACCTCGGCGCCAGCATGGCCTTCAACGGCAGACGAACTCTCATTATCGATGCCAACTTCCGAAGACCGAAACTGCACGAGATCATGGGCGATTCCAACACACACGGCCTGATCGAAGTACTCAAAGAACAATGCACGTATGAGCAGGCAATCAAGCCCACAGGCGACCTGAGCCTGTTCCTCCTGCCCGCAGGCAATTCATTCGAAGCACCCCCGGAGCTGCTCGACCAGCCTGCCTTCAAAACCGTACTCAGCCAACTCGAAACACAATACGACCTGATTATTATCGATGCCCCGCCGGCATTGCTGGCCTCCGACAGCCGTCTACTCGCCAAACATGTCGATGCCTTGGCCATCGTTGTTCAGGCCGGCACCGATAAACGCGGCATGATCGAACGCATGCTGCGAGAAATCGACGGACAACGGGCGGATATTCTCGGCGTCGTACTCAATGCAGTAAAATCAAGTGCCGGCGGATACTTCCGAAAAAGCTACCGCGATTTCTACCGCTATGCACAAGACAACAACAATTCAAACGGAAAAACCACCAGAAAGCAAAAAGCAATTACCGAAACGCAGTCAACCACATGAACCCAGTTGTTGTTACACCTGACGGGGGAACAGCTGTTCAGGAAAGCGGCCTGACACTCAGTCAGATCATCGCGCCTTATATGAATGTCTTCTTTCTGGCATTCTTCGTAGCGATTGTCATGACGCCGGTCATGCGCATTCTGGCAGTTCGCAATGGCGTCGTTGACTGGCCTGATCTCAAACGAAAAAACCACATCCAACCCGTCGCATACCTCGGCGGTATCGCAATATTCATCGGATGGCTCAGTGGTATCCTCCTGTGTTATTTCACGGTGTCTCATACCAGCCGGGGCGGTTCGGCAACGGGCGTCGATTTCCCCTTGAGTATCATCCTGGGGGCGGCGGCCATTGCGATCACTGGTGTACTCGATGACGTCTACGGCATCAGCCCGAAGGTCAAAATCGGCGGCCAACTGTTCGCCGCCGCCGCTCTCGCCCAGGAACGTGTCGGCTTGAGTCTGGTCGAACAGACATTCGACATCCTGCACATCAGTGCTCCGGAATGGTGCATCTACATCCTTGGAACGGCAATCATCGCTTTCTTCGTCGTCGGTGGATGTAACGCCGTCAACCTCCTGGATGGTCTCGACGGACTCGCCGCAGGCGTCGTCACGATCGCCATGATCGGATTCCTCTTCATCGCCGCCATGGAAGCCGCCCGACTACACGATCAGCAAAGCGCCCCACAAGGCCTTATCGCGGATCCTATCCGCATTGTCATGTGCCTGGCCACTATCGGCGCCATTCTCGGATTCCTCCCCTATAACTTCAACCCGGCCAGTATCTTCATGGGGGACGCTGGTTCCCTGCTGCTGGGCTATCTTTCTGTCGCCTCGATCCTCCTTTTTGCCCAGAAAGGCGTCAAAGACAACCTTCTGATGGTCACCGCATGCCTGATCGTCTTCGCCCTGCCGATCACAGATACCTCACTCGCTATCTTCAGACGTAAATTAAGAGGTAAACCGATATTTTCACCGGATAATCAACATATCCATCATCTGCTCCGAAGAAGTGGATTAAGCGTAAAACAGACTGTCATGGTCATGTACGGACTTGCCATCACATTCGCTGTTCTGGGTTGCACCCTGGTCGCCATGCAACTTCGATGGCGTTATATATTGGCCGTTTTCGTCGTTTTATATGGCTTCATCATGGTTATATCATATAAATACAGCAAAAACACAATATTATCCGAGTCAACTTCTCCTGATAATAACCCGTCCGTTCAGAATAAAACTGATAAGTCTTATGAAAAACCCGCGGTCTGACGTTTCTTCCGCCTTCTTGAGAGTGACAAGCGATCATCTGCTCTGCCCTCTATATGCACGATAAATCCTTACCGTTCTTTCATCAGCCCTTGCAGCCCGTCAACACCCTGTTACAATATTTAAGCGGTTGTAAAATCGTATGTATGCAGTGAGATTTGCGCGTCATGCGCAGCATGGTGGGCTTTGGTTGATGTACCGGTTGAGAACCGGTTTTTTTCATCCCACTTTTTGAGTATGCTTTCTCATTCGCACTGCCCGAAGGCTTGTCGAATTCAGATAGCAGAAAGTTCAGCCAGGGGCTGTTACTGGAGACCCCATAAGGAGTTTGGTACATGGCATCTCTTGTTAAAGATCTCGTTGAAGCGGGTATACATTTTGGAAGCCGCGCAACGCATTGGAATCCGAAAATGGCGCCTTACATTTTCGGAAAACGCCAGAAAATGCATATCATCGATGTAAAAGAGACCATCAAAGGCCTTCTCCTTGCCCGAAAATTCATCACACGCGTTGTCGCAGGCGGAAAAGACGTCCTCTTCGTTGGAACCAAGCGACAAGCCAGAAGCATTCTGGAAAAATACGTTGCAGAAGTCGGTATGCATTATGTCACCGAACGGTGGCTTGGCGGAACACTCACTAACTTCAGAACCATCCGCGAACGACTCAAACGACTCGAAGAACTCGAACGCATCGAAGAGTCCGGCGAAATCAACAACTACTCCAAAAAAATGGAATCGCAGCTCAGACGCGAAAAATCCAAAATCCTGCGAAACCTCGAAGGTATACGCAATATGACCCGGTTGCCCGGCTGCATGATTGTCATCGATGTCAGTAATGAACTGAATGCAGTAAAAGAGGCGAGAAAACTCGGGATACCGACGATCTGCCTCATTGACACGGATTCCGACCCCGATTACGCGGATATCCCCATCCCCGGTAATGATGACGCCATGCGAGCCATCGAAGTCGTCGTCAGCAGCCTGTGTGCCGCTGTACAGGAAGGCAAACACGGACGAATTGCTATCGAAAAATCAAAGGATTCGATCGACGATTCCTCGGCTGCTGCCACCCCCAGACGAAGAAGCCGCAGGGCTCAGTTCCGTGCAGAAGATCAGGATGTCGACGATCAACCCGGCGACGCCGGTGCCGAAAAAAGTCATACCCTGCAGGGTAAAGATACGGAAAGCGACACCGTAACCAGCGGTATCGGGCAATCATCCGAACCTGCCGCTGATAAATAACCGATTGAGCGGCATACACGCCGCCGACTGACAGATACTCTTTTATGAAACGGAGGAATTCAACCATGGCGATCACCGCCAAGGATGTCATGGCTCTACGCCAGAGAACCGGTCTGGGGATGATGGAGTGCAAATCCGCACTCGGTGAAACTGACGGCGATATCGACAAGGCCATCGATCTGCTTCGCCAAAGAGGACTGGCCAAAATGGACAGCCGGGCCGGTCGGGAATCCGCAGAAGGTAAAATCGCAGCCGCCATATCGCCCGAAGGCAACAAAGGCGCTATTGTCGAAATCAATACGGAAACCGATTTCACCGCCGGAAACCAGGAATTCATCAATATGGTCAACCAGATCGCCCTGATGGCGATCGAACAGAATCCCGGCAATATCGAAAAAAATCAGGCCATGCAGGAAGCCATCGACAATGTCCGGCTGACCACCAAAGAGAATATCCAGTTCGGACGCGGTACCGTACTCGGAACCGGCCGGTCTACCGTCGGTTCCTATGTCCATTTTACCGGGAAAATCGGCGTTCTCGTGGAAATTGAAGGCAGCATGCCTGATAACCTGATCAAAGACCTGTGTATGCATATCTCCGCCATCAGCCCCGTACCCCTGGGTGTCACTGAAAACGATATCCCAGCCGATATCATCGATAAGGAACGCGAAATCGCCAAAGCACAGGCGATCGAATCTGGTAAGCCTGAAAATATCGCGGAAAAAATGGTCGAAGGTAAATTGCGGAAATTCTACGATGAAACCGTTCTGCTCAGGCAACCATTCATTAAGGACGACACAAAACAAATCAAGGACCTGATCCCTGATGGATGCACCATTAAATCCTTCGTCCGCTACCAGGTCGGTGGGTAACCATCTCTGGTTTTGTCCGGATATGGATTTTTTACAGAAATCTAAAGCCGCCTATGCCTGTTTTTCAGGCTGTTGTTTTCTCAAATGGGTGAAATGTGGTTACGCCGTTATAATCTGCCACAAGAATATCTATGATGATCGGAGATAATTGTGGCAGAGAGAAAAACAGATCCCACACCTATCAACTCAGCATTAGAAGCGTCGTCTCAAAAACCGACCATCTGGTTGAACGGAAAACTTGTTCCGGCGGATCAGGCGACCGTCAGTGTCTACGATCACGGCCTGCTCTATGGTGACGGGGTATTCGAAGGCATTCGTATCTATAACGGCCGGGTCTTCAAGATGAAGAGCCATCTGAAACGGCTTTTCGACTCTGCAAAGGCCATCCGTCTGGATATGCCATACAGCAAGGAAGACCTGGAAAAGGCGATCAGACAGACCATCGAGGTCAATCATTGCATTAACGGCTACATACGACTGTGTGTCACACGAGGCGTCGGAACACTGGGTCTGAATCCTTTCCTCTGCAACCAGGCAAGCGTTTTTATTATCGTCGATAGTATCTCACTGTATCCGGAAGAGTTATACCAAAACGGGCTCGAGGTGATTGTCGCTTCTACCATACGTAATCATCCCGGAGCCATATCACCACGAATCAAGAGCATGAATTATCTCAACAACATCCTAGCGAAAATCGAAGCTATCGACGCCGGGGTGCTTGAAGCTGTCATGCTCAACCATAGCGGATATGTTGCCGAGTGCACCGGCGATAATATCTTCATCGTCAGGAAACTGGCAGGCACAATCACGCTGCTGACGCCCCCTCTGCACGCAGGAATGCTCGAGGGTATTACCCTGACCACGGTGGAAGAACTCGCCCTGCAGCAGAACCTGCCCATCTTACGGACTGACCTGACCCGATACGATCTCTATACGGCCGATGAGATGTTCCTGACCGGTACGGCCGCTGAAGTCATACCCGTCACCCGGGTCGACGGTAGAATCATCGGCAACGGCAAACCGGGCGAAGTAACAAAATCATTGATTCAAGCTTTTCGTAAACTGGTTGAACATGATGCGCCGGAAGATTGAACGGTAACATCAGTTGCACGATTCGGGAAACGTTCTGAATACGTACAGTCGAAGGAAGTAAAGCCGGGATCCATGCGAACCGTCTGCAATCTGACAAAAATTACAAATGACCTGCCGGGTATCGGAGGCTGTATCAAGCAGCATCCCGAGGACTTTTTTGTCGAAGAACAACCACTCTACACCCCGGACGGCCTGGGCGAGCATCTTTACCTGTACATTGAAAAACGGCTGCGAACGACAATAGAAGTGATTCGACGTCTGGCTAAAGTCTTCCACATCAGCCGGGGTGATATCGGCTACGCGGGCCTCAAAGATAAACACGCCGTTACCCGGCAAATGTTTTCCATACGACTGCCGGACCCGACCGGCGACCAGGAATACCTCGAAAAACTCCAGTATGTTCCCAGTATCAAGCTGCTGTGGTCAGCCAGGCATACCAATAAACTCCGGCGTGGTCATCATGCAGGGAACCGTTTTATCATCAAAATCAGAGACGTCGATCCCGGACAAATCAAATCAGCCCGAGCAATTCTGAACCGCCTGATCCACTCGGGCGTCCCGAATTACGTCGGTCACCAGCGGTTCGGTTATCGCCTGAACAGTCACATACTCGGCCTGCATCTTATCAAAGGGCAATATCAGCAGATGCTGGATGAACTGCTCGGTCATCCTCAGGAAGTGGATTCACCTGAACTCAAAGCGGGTCGTGAAGCTTACGATAATGGCGATCCTGTCACGGCACTCGAGCACTGGCCTCGCCAATTGCGATTCGACCGCCAGGCACTCGATGCACTGCGTCAGGGTAAAAATGCCAAAGATGCCGTGCTCAGCACGGATCGAATGCAACGATCGTTTCTTATCTGCGCATTACAAAGTGCCATGTTCAACATCATTCTCGATCAGCGCGTTCGGGAGGGCCTGTTCGATCGTCTGATACCAGGCGACCTTGCCTGGATACACGCCAGCCGGGCTGTTTTCGCCGTCGATGAACCCACCGCGGAACTCGAGAACGCGCCCGGCGGTCGCATGCCTGAATTGATCATCTCGCCCTCAGGACCGATGTGGGGACAGAAAATGACCAAGGCCGCAGGACGCATCGGTGAAATGGAACTCGCCGCGCTGGAAGAATACAGCTTGAACGAACAGGATATGTACCGCAATGTCGATGGCGTCGATATCGAAGGAAGCCGCAGGCCGATGCGAATCATTCTGCAGGATCCGAACATCACCAGCGGCTGCGACGAATACGGCGAATACATCCAATTGTCATTCATCCTGCAACGCGGTGCGTTCGCCACCACCGTTCTCACTGAAATCATGAAGAATGATCTGCTCACATCGACCCGTAAAAACCAGGACCACAACATTCATCTGAAAGATCGGACTTCCCTGACCCAGCATGATGACGATTGAACGCCGTAGCTCGCCATCCTTACTCAGAATTCTTTCATCCATTCATTAATTCGGAAACCAACCAGACCGGAATTAAGGGGAAACCCTTATGTTGGCCCTTGCATTCATATGTCGTTTTACCGGCAAATCAGAAATCATTTACCATTTTGATGAAAAAACCGTTTTTATCTTTGACATAAGCGTGAACCTCGATCAAAATATGGTGAAATCTGAATAATTACCGATCAGAAGCAATCGGTCAGGCAGTATCGCAATGAGGTGGCAACATATCGGCCAATTTGAAGGGGAGATTATGTCTGGAATACTATAGGCGCATATCCATCAGGGACGCCACACGGCTCTCGAAATGTTCTAAGCCGAAATCGGCGTTATGCGCGTATCACACGGTATGAAAGGAGGGATAACAGAAATCATCATCTGAATCGCGTCATATGCAACGGGTTTTCACGTTTTAACCAAATCGAAATGTTTGAAGGGTAGGATTTACCAACTGTATCATCAACTGACCTTCTTGTAACTTTTTTACGAAAGGGGTGTCACAGCATGAGATACCACCATTTACAGAATAGTCTTACAATCAGCATCCTTACCGTTCTGTCGATGTGCCTGATCGCACAGGCACAACCACCGGCGAATACTGAGCCGCTCTTCTCGATCGACTTCCAGGGCCCGACAATCGGAAGGATTGATCCCTGCATGCAACTACCCATTACTGAAGGTGATATACTCCAATCAATCCAACCTGGAATACAACCACCTCCACCGTGCATTATCACACGGTACGGCCCTCCGGGGACAGGACTTGGAATCAGTGTAACACAGCTCAACTTCAAGGAACTTGATGCCCTTTCCTACGGACATGACTGGCTGCCGATTAAAAATATTATCCTTAACCATGAAATCAATCCCGAGCTTCTCCAGCAGATCGGCTGGTATTTCTCAGTGGATGAATTCGCCGTGGGCCTGCCCGGTGTGCCGGGCCCGTCCGTCACCACTGAAGGGGCGATGGGTGCACAGGAAGCTTCCGCTGACATCTATGAATCACGCGGCGTCATGCCGATTATCCCCGCCGCCTGGGGATGGAACAAAGGTCTTTATGACGGCAACGGAGGCGCAACCCCCTTCCCCGGACCAGGTCTGAATCTGATCGAGCCGAATCCACCGACTTTCGGTTTCTACGATCCGCCGCTATATGATGAAGGCGATAATCTCGACGCGCTGGAAATCGACCATCACATGATTGATATTCAGTTCCCCGTCTTCTTCTCACTCGATGCCCAGTACATCGATCCGCTTGAAGGCCGACCTGCAAATACCGGCACGGCTGTTGCCAATGGTTTTGTCGGCGGCGACGTTCTGATGACTTTCTCATTCGGCGGACCACCGATGCTATACGCACCGGCGCGAATGCTCGGCCTGGATGATAACCCACAAAATCCCGACGAGATAGATATCGACGATCTGGATGCGCTTGTCCTACTGGATAAACACTGGCCTGAAGACCCGCAGTATATCCCGGATGATACATTTGATCCGAATGATCCGACATGGGTACCCGCCGATTACGCAGACCTTATCCTCTACTCCGTCCGGCGCGATTCCTTCATCGTCCGAGCCTGCCAGAGCTTGGGATGGGTCGATCCCAGGCTGGGACTGCCGATCGAAGAAGGCGATATCCTGATCCCCATATATGACCGACCCGATGGTATGCCGCTGTTTGACGGTATTGACGGTGACTACGACCCGGCGATTCTCATTCCAGCCGAAGCACTCGGTCTGATGACTCGCCGCTCTGGTGCCGGAGCGCCATGGTATCCGACTCACCCGGATGGCACGGAACGAGATTTCGCAGACGACCTGAACGCACTTGATGTCTTTCCCGAATGGCTACCCGGCGACTTCGACTGGGACGGCGATATCGATTGCGACGACATCGACCTGCTGTGGGAGATCATCAAGGGTACGATTCCCGTACCGCCCTACACGAATCCCGATCTCGACGCCAGCGGCATCATCGACAACGGCGATATGGACTTTATGATCTGGACCATACTCGGTACCGAATACGGCGATGCCAATCTCAGCGGCAGAGTCGATGCTCCTGACCTAACCAGATTGCTCGCCAATTACGGCAACACCTATCCGACTTCCAACTGGTGCAATGCAGATTTCAACGGTGACGGCATCATCAATGCCCCTGACCTCACCAAGTTGCTTGCCAATTACGGCAAACCATGATGTGTTGATTGTTTCCCGGATGACATACAAATTAACCTTTGTTCCGCCGGATTTCATATCCGGCGGATTTTTTTATGGAAACTGCATGAAAATGCTGCCCGTTACTTCCTGACAAATGATGCCAGATAAGCATAACGCCCCGAGATCGACTCCATTGTCAATTCACCTTTACCTTCGGCGGCAAGCAACTCGATATAGTCAAGCAGCTCCGGACGGGAATGTACATGAAACATGGCCAGCCACTTGCGAAGTACTATGCGAAACAACCGCGGCCAACGGGACTGGTCCCAGAAATCAACCACATACATCCGGCCCGCCGGCTTCAAATTCGTGATCGCCGCATCAATTGCCTGCTGCCATGTCGGAATCATGGAAAGTGAATAAGAAAAAAAAATCACATCGAACGGCCGATCCAGGTTGAAGGTGGCATGAAAGTCGAGTTGCTCCGCAAGACTCGGCTTCAAGACAACCCGGTCCGCAACTCCCGACGACTGCAACGACCGCTGGGCCGTCGCGAGCATGACACGGGACGCATCCAGACCATAAAACCGTTGTTCCGGATATCGCTCGGCCAGCTTGATGAGATTTCTCGCCGTCCCGCAACCCACTTCCAACACCTGATCACCCGGCTCGATGGCCATCCGGCGAATCAGCCTGTCCCGGCCAAGCAGGTAATAACGCCGTGACAGGTCGTAGACATGACGGGTATACCGGTACATCCGATCCATGCACGCCGCCTGGTCCGGCTTCGATACAGCCGCTTCACCAGGTGCAGCCCCGCTGTCTGTCTTGGTGTCGACAGTCAATCCTTCTGCTCTCACTAACGTTTCGAATACACATGGAACATGCCGTAGATCGCCGAACGATCCTGTTCATACAGACGGTGAGACAGATCCAGCTCATAGACAAACCGTTTACGCAGATTGCGGGGTAGCGCGACTTCCACGGGCGATTTGACACCAGCAGTACGAAATATGATGCGGCTGCCGGGCTTGCCCACACGATGAATCTCTTCCCAAAGCGACGCAATAACCTCCGCCGGCATCCAGTCCTGGCTGTCCAGCAGAACAAACCGGTCAAGTGACTGGTCCGACTGCGCATCAAGAAACGACATCAGCGATGCTATGTGCGTTTCGACACGGTTGACGCGTTCACGCAACAGTTCGTAGTTCTCCCGCCTCAGATAATCCGGCACCGCCTTTCGCTGCACGTGGTCGTATCGCCGGCCGAACGCCTGCCATGCGAAGTAATTCTCCTCGATGGGAAACTGACAGGTAAGCCTTCTAAGACGCTCGCGGTACAAATCCACTAGTTGGCCGTTCGATTCCTCCTTCATAACACGGTATTGGCTTGGCGGTATGCCGAGATTGAACACCGAGACCGGCAGTCTGCCAACCCATTTGACGAACCGGTTCTCAAATACCGGCATCACGACTTCCTGGTAGAAAAGCTCCTGTTCCTCCCGGCTACGCGCTTCGAGCAACCGGTTCGGATCACGGCGCATCACACGGCCAATACGATGCAGCATGCGAAGCAGTTGTCCGAGCCTGGCCATATCGTAAAAACCATGGGTAAAGTAATCGATTCGCTTGCGGCCGATCCGGCCGCCAGGCCAACTGCTGCTTTCCCAGAACCGACGCGTCACTTCGTCAAGTGTTTCGCTGATGTACGTAAAGTAATTCCAGAGATTCGACTCGTGATCACCCAACCCGAAGAAATTGTAAAAATCATCATAGGTCGGCAGGTACTGTAGAGCCGCCAGCTTCAAACGCGTAAGACTCATGTGACACGTGTTCAGATCAATGGCGAATATCTGATCCAGATCGTGAACCAGATAATTGAGCACGTTGCAACCTGCTGACGAAATGGTCAGCATCCGGTTACCCGGCCCGAGCCGCAACGCTTCGGCATCAACGCGGGGATCTTCCCATATCTGGTTGTAAACAAAACCACGGAACCAGCGGGTGAACAGCCGTTCAAGTACGCCGGATCGCGTCGTTATCCTGTTATGGTGCACTGCCTCTTTAAGAAAAGCCTTGGTCGCACTTTTCATGTATGTCAGTCCTCGCGATGGATTTCACCTGTTGCACGTACGCCAGCGGACAGATCGCCCGGCCCTGATCAATGTCCATCTCTCACTCGGATGCAAGATTATGACATAATTCTGAAAAATTGCACCATAGATTTTACCAATACTGAAAAACCTCCGAACATCTTTCGCCTGTACAACAACCTTTGAAGTACCTGCCGCCAGGCACATACAACCATAAAACACCGATATCATTGCAGTTAACAACCTGCTATTCACACGGATCGGCGGATAGCAACCTGCACTGACACGGTTCAGTTCAGAAACTCGTCGGGTACGTCTTTCAGTTTCCGGGCAACCATGGCAACATAGTGCAACGGCTTGCCGCCGATGGACAGGCGATGCTGATATCGCTGGTACGCTTCGATCCGAATCAGACGACGCTTGCTCATCTCGTGGATCAGCCGGCAGAATCCCGTCGAATCATCCGCATAAAGAAAGTCTTCCTTGATATTGAACGCCAACCACGCCGGAGTATCCACCATATCCATCGCCATGGTAAACGCCCGCGTCGGGATATCGCCGTAACCGAGGGCTGCGACACACGCCAGGCAGTTCAGATTCTGCTCCCGGATCTGCTCTTCCTTGCGCTCATGAAGATCGCATAAATTGGCGACAATGTAATCGTCATAGACCCACGGCCTGTCACGATAAGTCGCATCCTTCGCCTGCGAAATAATATCGATCCCCACGACTTTTCTTACACCAAGATTCAACAGCTCTTCGCCCACCATGCCATTGCCCGCCCCCACATCCAGCACTTTCAGGCCGTTGATACCTTTGTCACGTTCAGACAAGACATCATTGAGCAGCCCCGCAACGCGCTTCGGCGAATTGCATCGCAACAGACGGTAGAAAATGGTTTCATACAGACCGGGAACAGTATAGATTTCATGATAATCATGAAATCGGATTCGTCGCCACAGGCCGTCCCAGTTCAATTCGCACCATTCTTCGTCCTGGTCGAGTTCGTTATACGATTCGGGGAAACGGAGTTCAAAATCACATTGATCTGTCGTGATTTCCCGGGCACAAGTCCATTCGTAAGCCATTCTTCGCGTTCCTTTTCCTGGTTAACGTTTAAAGTCATAGTTATGTCTTGACCGCTGTGCGGCCTTGAAATCACGTTGATTCCATTTGGCGGGCTTGTCGAATATCCCACAGTTACAGGATGAGTCGGAAATGTCAAGTCGATACATGGAAAATTAGCAATTAACCCCGGAAAACAGCGCAAATTAAAGCCAATCCGACAATTCACGCCGGTCTGGCAGGGTAATTGCGCCAACTAAATTCCGAACAGGTTCAACCGGCCATGCGCGACAGCGGACCGCCGGCGGTCACTTGTGGGCCTTCAAGCGCGGCGACGATTTTTACGGAATCGACTTTCGCCAGATCCAGCAAAGTATCGGTTTCGCTGCCGTCAGTGTTAAGTGGTATGACGATCGGCCGGGTGTGAAGCGAACCATTGCCACGCACTACGCGAGCAACCTGACCGGTCGATAGTTTCACATACGATCCCACCGGGAACAGCGATAGACAATCGAGAAACGCACGCACGGCGCCGCGATCAAGTCGACCGGATTTCACTTCGTGAAGCAGAATAACAATCGCTTCATATGGTATCGTTCCCGCACGGTGCGGACGCGAGCAGGTTACTGCTGCGTAAGTATCGGCAACGGCAATCACACGCGCCAGCGGATGAATGAACATACCGTGCCGCCTCCGAGGATATCCCGACCGGTCGCATCGTTCATGCGACTGGTAGCAGATTAACCTTGTTATATCGTCCAGTGATCTGACTTTCTCCATCACATCCATGGTGTAAATCGGATGGTGCTGGATCTCCACGATCTCCATGTCGGTAAGCTGTCGCGGCGCCAGACGGATCTTCTCCGGTACTTTCAACATACCCAGATCCTGAAACAGGGCGCCGAGCCCGGCAGAAGTAACCGCGCCTTCAGCGAAACCGAGCTGGGATGCCACGGTCATCGACAGCAGCGCCACATTCAAACCGTGATTGTATAGATACTCCCCTTCACTGCTCTTCAGTTCAAGGACCATCAGTGCAAGTGACGGGTCCATTCGAATCAGCTCGGCGAAGCGCCCGACAATTTCGTTGATCGAACCGAACGTCGGCGTTTTTCCCTTACTTACATGTTCACCGATGTTGCTATAGGCCGAGATCGACCGGCTGTAATAGCCGATCCCCGCTTCCACTTCCTCCCGCAACGCCTGGAGATTCAGCTTCGGCGACTGGAGCGTACGTACCGGACGATTCAGAATATCAGGGTAGCCCGACTCGGCAATCGCGCGATCCAGACGACGCGTTTCCGTGGTCTGCAAGTCGATCTGCTTCGTCTCGCCCAGAATAAGCGGATGGTCGCCCGTCGTCGCTCGTTTCCCCGGCCTGTCCGCGGACACCGCCCGTGATCGATCGGTGAATTCGCCCGGCTGGACATCACCATCCAACTCCTCTTCCGGAATATCATAAACTTTCGTCTTCGGGGGAACCTTCGCAACTGCCACGCGATGTACCCCGCGAGCTTTCAGACGATTGATGAACTGCTCCGATACAACTGTCCCGGCACGTAATAGTAATACCCCCTGCTCACTGAAAATGTTCATGTCGAGCGCCGTCCCGGGAATCAACTCATCAATGTTCATACTCCGCTCCCCTGGTTTCATGGCAGTGGCCTTGTCTGCTTCTCCTGCAGGGTTTTTATCAGTCTGATCGATCTGTCTGTCATCCTGACCCGACGCTTGCGATTCCCATCGACGTGTCAACTGGTCGATTGCCTCCTTCGCAGCTTCCAATCCCTTGAACAAATTGTCACGCCCCGGCCCTGGTCGTCTTTTTTCAAATCCCTCGCTGTCTGCTGTCAATCTGATTACCCCCTGTCTTCTGTTTTCAACGCCATAGATTGTCCAATAATAATGCCGTTTACCTATCTACCACGTTCAATCAAGTTCAAACCGGTTAACCCGGCGACAATGTCAGGGTACAAGATCGGCTGATAACCTATTTGGCTTAATTACGGTAATCCCCCAATTGCAATCTTCTACGCCGATAAGTCGAGCAGTTGTTATAGGTCGCCTCGTTGCCACATCCGTCATAAACAGGCATAATATCAGACCGACCGGCATGAATATTTCTACCAGACAGGAGACGTAAATCGTGAAGTCCCAAGAGCTTAAACCCGGGATGGCAATTCTGATGAACGGCCAGATATGGCTGGTGGCCAATACCGAACATGTCAAGCCCGGAAAAGGACCGGCCTATACCCAGATCAAGCTGAAAAATCTTCAGACCGGCTCGAACGTCGAACGACGACTGCGCTCTGGCGAAGATGTCGACCAGATCGACCTAGACCGACGTGGTATCGAATATCTCTATCGTGACAGCAGCGGTGCCGTGTTCATGGACATGGAAACCTATGAACAGTTCAATATACCCGATGATGTGCTCGGCGATTCCCTAGTATATATCAAGCCGAATACCCAGATCATCGGCCTGATGTACAAGGGCCAGGTACTCAGTATCGAACTGCCGCCGGTGGTCGATCTGGAAGTTACCGAAACCCCGCCGGGCATCAAGCATGCAACCGCGTCCAACCAGTTGAAGGAAGCGGTGCTTGAAACCGGTCTGAAAACACGTGTGCCCCCGTTCATCAATACCGGCGAGATCATTCGCATCTCGACCCAGACCGGCGAATACATGAGCCGGGTCACCGGTAGCTGAATTCAAATATGCAGTAGTACAACCATCCTGCCCTGTTTCTCCATTTTACCGGTACGGTACAGGTGGCCTGACAGCAGAATTTGTACCTGTCAGATTGTGCTTTTCATTTTACTGACCCCGTTCACGGGTTAGAATCGATGATAGAGGGAGCCGCTTTTACCCGGTGGACTGCTGTACCGCCTGGATGGGAAAAGAGTATGCGACAGGCTGTTGTTATTACTGTTATTCTTTCCGCGTTAATTTCACAATTGGATGCGACGGTATCGGATGAAGCACCGGCCGCTCGCGTCTATCTCGATGCACTCGGCGAACGGTTGAACGACATCGAACTGCAGATGCCTCTGATCACCACTGCGGCGGACCTGGCCGCAGAGGCACTGATACAGGGACAAGGTTTCGGCGTTCGTGGTGATTTGTCACTGGCAAGTGAACTCAGTAACCGCCCCGGCGCCATGCTCGGCTATGACGGATCGGGAGGTCAGAGCGGCGACGTGATTCTGTTTTGCATCGGCCAACGGACACGGCATCACAAGGAAACGCTCGAAACAATCCTGATTCGACAGATCGCCGAGGCGGATTCACTGAAAGAACAGGGCTCGACGGTCATCGGCCTGGCGTCATTCAAGCAGCTTGATAGTTTCGGGCTGACCGAGGCGGCCCGGCATGCATGCAATGCGCTGATCGACAATACCGGACCCGCCGATCATACCGGCGATCAAACCGTTTCCAATTTCAAGGGACTGCCGGTCAATACCATCCTCAATGCCGTCGCCGCATGGACATGGGAATGCGAGCTCTTCGCCGCATGCACACGCCGGAATGAAGTCCCCGTCGTCCGCGAAAGCTTCGAAACCGATCGAAAACACGAACGTTGGCTGAAATACGGAACGCAGACGTTTCATCATGACCTTTGGCTCGATCCGATTCCCCCGGGGAGGTTGGGTAACGACTATTTAAGCGAACTGCGGAGCCTGCTGCTTGATCTGGGCACGGCGAGTTGGAAACAGATCGCCGCAACAGCCGAAATGGCAAGTGAAACATTACGCGACGGCGGCAGGGTCTTTTTACGCGCGGGGGGACGGTATGTGCCGCATCATGTCAACGGCCTGCTGCCAGATGACCCTCACCTGTTCACCAGTCTGAACCACGACGGAACTGATTCCGATCTGCTTTCTCCAGGTTACGACGATTTCGTCATTGCCATCGGCTGCAGTGAACCGGCAGGCAGCGACTGGTGGGGCGAACCTGAGTTGCTTCGTGATGCAGGTCGCGGCGTCGCATGGGTCATCAATGCCTATAACACACGGGCAACTGATCTGGAATC
>CAYRND010000002.1:0-63420 GCA_964425365.1 uncultured Phycisphaeraceae bacterium | reverse complement strand
CAACCACCAAGGCCAAGGCCCGCAAGTCAACACCCAAGGCCAAAGCCCGTAAGTCGACCACCAAGGCCAAGGCCCGCAAGTCAACACCCAAGGCCAAAGCCCGTAAGTCGACCACCAAGGCCAAGGCCCGCAAGTCAACACCTAAGGCCAAAGCCCGTAAGTCGACCACCAAGGCCAAGGCCCGCAAGACGACCGCTCCTGTCAAGTCACGCAGGCGTAAGCAGCAGCAGGCAGTCCAGCCGGAAGTGTTCCAGCTTCCAACAGCCGGGAGGACCCGTTCATCACGCCGCGTTCGTAAAGCAGCGTAAGCAAACGCCTGACAGGTCAACTGAGATGAATCAACGCCGGCTTCAAACACCGGCGTTTTTTATTCAATCAAGTACAATTGACCATCTACCCTTCGTCTACATGCACCGGTTAAGCCCGCCTCGCCGGCGGGCTTGACCGGATATGACGGTGGTTAGGGCAGGCGATGACAATCAGGACCATTACCCGGACAATCAGGACCATTACCCGTTATCGGAAGGGCTCGGCAGGATCAACTCAGCAGATCGAGTACGCGGGAATTGTTCTCATTGAGCATGCTCAGCGTTTTCATGCTGACATGGCCGAGTGTACTGGTGCGGATCAGGTTGACCATCTCGACGGCATAATCGGTATCGCGGATTACCGAGTTGGCATCGGCGACGTTCTCCATCGCCACGTTGACCGAGTTGATCCGTGTTGCGATGGTATTCTTCTGGAACGAGCCGATACGCCCGCGAAGCGATGCGATTTCAGTGATCGCATTTTTCAGAACGGCCTGGCCGTTGGCGTAGTCACCGGCCAGATCGCCTTCGCTGCGGATATCGGCCAGCCGGTAGCTCTCGCCGTCGATTTCAGTTTCTCCCATTCGTCCCGTTGATAGAACCGGCAGGTCGAGTGACTGATCGCCCGAGGCCAGTGTGACTTCACCGTTGAACAGCGGCTGGCCGTTGAACGATGCACCGGCGGTGATCCGGTCGATGCTCTGCAGGTTGTAATCGATCTGATTCTGAATGGCGTCGCGTTCGGCGTCGCTCATCGCGCCGGTATTGGCCATACTGACCTGCATGGCGCTGGTATCGGTCAGTAGATTCGAGACCTCTGCGAGTGCGCCTTCAGCAGTATTGGCGACCATGTCCATTCGTTGCAGGACATACGACTCGGCCTCGAGTGTGGCGAGTGCGGATCGCAGGTTCTCGGAGATGATCAGGCCGGCGGGGTCATCGCCGCCATGGTTGATCCGGAAGCCCGTGGCGAGTTTTTCAGCCGTCTGGTTCAGTTCGTTCTGGATGCGGTTGAACTGATGCAGCGCCGTCAGCGTCGCTTTGCCGGTGGTTGCTCCGATCATCGCGTATCCTTTCATAAAAACCGCCCGTCACCCCCACCGTGGACGGGCGGTATGAAACGTATTCTCAGTACATCAATTAACGAATTCAGAAGCGCCCGGGGCAAGTGAAGCGGGCGGCCCGAGCCGATTCTATCCGACCGGTTAGAGCCCAGAACGCAGAGGTTAACCTGCTTAACAGATACATCACCCGGTTTACCTGATCGTTATAACCGTTAATCGCGGCCCAGTTACATGCCGGGTGAGTGGTCTTTTCCCATATTCAATTGTCAGCTTGAGATAAGAGGACATGATTCATTTACGGGTGTATCGAGAAGTGGTGGGTGGCAGAGAGGATTTGGAAAGAGGCGTTATTTTTATGGTTAGTGACAAGGATTTCAGATTGTTACGTGAGCGGCTGGAGAGGCTGCGGGAACAGCTTCTCGGAGGCGGGATCGAAGATCGCTCGCTCTGGCTGCTCCTGCAGGATACATCGACCCTGCTCGACCTGTCGCGAGGCGGGAAGTTCGAAAAGTCGCTCGAAGTCATCTACGACCTGCTCTTCACCGTCTGGCGTACCCGCCATAACCAGCACTGGTTGGCCAGGATGAAGCAGGAAGCCGAGGGGCTTGATCAATAAAGTCATATTTACCAGGCGTCTGTGATCTCACGCTATCGGTACCGGGGTTCGCAATTTTGTATGCGAAGACCGAATCCCGATACCGACCAAGGCGGAGGGTACCGGAACATCGGTACGCTGGGAGGCGGTGGACGATTGTCGATATGGGGGCACGTGGTACGGAATTTCCTATTATATACTTCTCATGTTGAAGGATATATCAATCAAGTTGAAAGCGATGGGTTTGTTCGTTACGGGGACGGATACAGGGGTGGGTAAGACGGTGGTGGCGTGTGCGATAGCATCGGCCTTGCGGCGTCAACTTGGAAGTGCCGGAAGGAGCGGGGTGGCCAGTGATGGGGGAATTGGAGTATGCAAGCCGTTCAGTAGTGGATGCCGGCGTGATCGTGAGGGACTGGTGAGTGAGGATGCGGAGGCCCTGGCGCATTTTGCGGATTGCCGGCGGCCGCTCGATGTGATTAATCCTGTTCGGTTTTCGCACCCGCTGGCACCGGCGGTGGCGGCGGAGCAGACGGGACAGCGAATCGATTGGCCGGCTCTCAAGCGTTCGCTTGATGAACTGGACAGATCGAGTGATATCATCCTGATCGAAGGTGTGGGCGGAGTGATGGTGCCGCTCGACCCGTTGGAGCCGAAACTTGTGGTATTGGACCTGATCCGTGCGATCGGCTATCCGGCCGTGGTCGTCTGCCGGTCCGGGCTGGGCACATTGAACCATACGGCCATGACGGTCCGGCTGTTGAAACAAGGCGGGTGCCGCGTGGCGGGGCTGGTGATGAATATGTATGACGCCGATGCCCTTGCCGATGCGACTGATCCGTCCATTGCGACGAACCGTCAATGGCTCGAGAAGCTTACGGGTTGCAAGGTGCTGGCGGTTTGTCCGAAAGTCAAAACGGATCATATTCGGCCGCATAAGGGTATGATCGATGCGGCGGTACTGGACGCGGTGGCTATGACGTGGTGGGACGACAGACTGGGCGGGGGTATGGCGCAGTGACATGGCGATGGGGGAAGGGGTGGGGTAACCAAGCTGGGAAGCAGAGGGAAGGGTTCAATGTTCAAGATTGCAGGTTCAAGGTCGGGGTCGGTTCTTGGGGGGTAAGATCAAGGGTTGCAGTCGGGTAGTATTATCTTGGCTCAGCAATAAAAATAAAGCAGGACCACTCCAGCGAAGCGGTCCTGCTTTGTAAGTTAGATTAGAATCAGGTTCGGGTTTTAACGATGTTTGCGGTAAGTATTACCCATATTTGTTCGATATTCTTCGTAGATCATCAGAGCGTCTTCCACATCTTCCGTATCATTACTGAAGAGATTATCGCCCAGCGGTACGCCGGTTACGTCGGGTCCGGTGATATTTTCGCCACGTACGCCATAGCGTGTGGTACCTATCCAGCATGACGATTTATGTTCAACGCGTCCGTCATTGTATGTGACGCCACCTTCCCATTGACCCGAATTATATTCCGTCCACGGGCTGCTGCATTGCCAGGTATCGGGTTGATCGGGATCTTCGCTAGTGTTTAATGGACTCAATGTCGCATTATCGACAGTACCCATCAGTTTCTGCCCGCCTGCGTTACCCTCACCTGTGTTTCGATCGGAGATGACGACCGCCTGGCCGTTATTCGAATCTGACCATTCTTCATTGCGGCCGCATCGATACATCCGCTGGAACACACCATCCGGTGGATCTGTATCAGTCGGGTCTTCATGAATGAGCAGCAGGCAATAGGAATAATTACCGCCCGCTCCGAGAGCGCCATTAGAGAAGTTGTGATCTGGGCCAGTTACATCGCCGAAATTTGTCGTGAGATTACTTGCCATGTTCGGATCAGGCTTCGCGGCGGTCTTGATGCTGTCCTGCGGATTGATCAGGACCTCCGGCGTTATGGCCGCTTCGCCCAGGAGCATGGCGAATCGTGCCATTGCCGCTCTGCCGTCACAATATTGTCTGGGGGGATAATAATCTTTGTAATAGGAAAGCCGTTTCGATTGACTGACATTGTCATAGGGTAAATTGATGATTCGTCCCACCCGGTCCACGCCGATATATTTCCCCGCCCCGCCTGCGGTCTGACGTTTCTGTGCATCAATCACAATTCCCTGGTGGATACTGCGGAGATTAGCGTTGTTTTTCATCTTCCGGGCCGTTTTTCTGGCCGCCCCGAGTGCGGGCAGCAGTATTCCGATCAGCAGGGCGATGATCGAAATGACCACGAGCAATTCGATAAGTGTGAAACCTTTCTTCCTGTTCATAAGTTGTCTCTCCTGACAAACGGGATGTAATAGAACGGGTTTGTGTTACCAGGCGTGTGTTCAAGTCAGGTGGGTTGGTTCGCCGTGTTCCCTTATGCAGTGGTGCAGGCATGATAATAGTCCCTGCACCGTCAGGTGAATAAACAGCGAATTAACAATGGCGTTTGTGCATCTGGTTATCGGCTGGCAACCCGGGCATAATCCTGACACATCCTGTCACAAAAACCACACATGAGACGGACCTTCCGTCTCTTAATACGCACTGTCACACCCCCTGAATCAGGATCTCCTCCGTCTGGTTCTGTATCAGGTGTGGCGTCTGAGGCAGGAATAATAAAGATTGAATCAAGGATGGCGGTTTTCGATGTTGCCTCAGTTATCTTGCGCTCCTGATACCATTTACCTTGGTCAATTTCTAATATAATGTTAAATGTGCAACCGGCATGATGTCAAGTATTATTCATAAAATCCGGTGAACCCGAACTTTGTCATGTAGACATTATCTGACTGTGATAAAATAGTTTACATGAATAATCGCCAGTTTTTTACAATGTTAACGCAAAATAAATAATGGGCGAGAAGAAACCCGAACAGAATGTGACTTTCTCTCGTCTACGCCGTTTACGAAGCAGTGAGCTCATCAGGCAGGCGGTTGCTGATGTCCGGCTTTCACCTGCGATGCTTATTTATCCTGTTTTTGTGACGGATCGTTCTGAATCGCACGAAGTGATTGCCATGCCCGGTGTGATCCAGTGGCCCGTCGAGCAGGCGGCTGCCCGAATCAGCGAGCTTCATGGCAGGGGTCTGAAGCAGTTTATTCTGTTTGGTGTGATTGAACCTGACAAGAAAGACCCGGCCGGCAGTTACGTACGTTCGCCGGACTCGCCGGTCAACCGGCTGATCCGCCACATTCGCGAGCACGGCCCCGAGGTGCTGCTCTACGCCGACCTGTGTCTGTGTGAATATACCGACCACGGTCACTGCGGGATTCTTGATGCACATTACGCGGGAGGTCCTGATTATTCCCGCGTTGTTGATAATGATCGGACTGTAGATGCCCTTGCGGAAACGGCCGTGGTTCAGGCTGCCAGCGGTGTGGATGTCGTTGCCCCCTCGGCCATGATGGATGGACAGGTGGCGGTGATTCGATCCGCACTGGATGACGCCGGGTACCGGCACGTTGCGATCCTGAGTTACAGCGTGAAATATGCATCGCACCTGTACGGCCCGTTCCGGGAGGCGGGTGAAGGGGGTATGAGGTTCGGTGATCGGCGGGGTTACCAGATGGATTATCGCCGTAGCCGGGAATGGCAGTGTGAGCTGGTGGCTGATATCCGTGAAGGGGCGGATATGGTTATGATTAAACCGGCGGTGGCATGTCTCGATATTATTTACAGAGTCCGGCAGGCCTGTTCACTGCCGGTGCTCGCCTATCACGTCAGCGGGGAGTATGCCATGCTGCATGCGGCGGCGAGGGCGGGATGGCTTGATTTGAAAGAGGCCGCACTTGAACAGACCTATGCCATCCGTCGGGCCGGCGCGGATATGATTATCACTTATTTCGCACCGGATTTGATCGACTGGTTGACATGATCAGTTGGTATTCGGGAATAAAGATCTGGAAAGGTTACCGTGTATGGGGAAGAATCTGCCATGTTTCACTGCATTGAAAAAGTGGTTAATTGCGATAAGATGGGATCTATATGTTACCAACGATGAAGCAGAGGTTATTGATTGTGGCGGCGGGTCTGATCGGCGGGCTGGTTCTGCTGCATTTCAGAAATGGATTTATTGCTTTTGATGCTTCTTGGGGTATGACACTGTTCGATACCCGTATTGGTCGGCTTAACGTGATCCTGCTGATTCTGGTGGCGGCGATGCCGGCGATATTACTCGGCCTGTTGGTATCAGCGACGGGCAACCCGCTATCGGGTGTTTTCAGTCTCAGTACGGCACTGTTCCTTCTGGCGGTGAATACCGGTCCGGCGGACGGATTCCTCTGGCGATCGGAATTGCCCGGGGGCTACAGCCGACTGCTGATCGAGTTGGTTTTCTGGCTGGTCTTTATGGCGTTGTTTCTTATGAGTGTGCGAGGCAGCAGTTCATTGATCCGTTCGCGTTTACCCGCCGGGTTAGTCAGTGACCATGTCGGCGATGAAATGGAAATACGTTGGCCGGGCATACAGGCGGTTATGGCCGGATTGATCAGTGCGGGAATCGGCGGGCTGTTGAGTAATCTGATGATTCAGTCGACTGATGTAGGTCAGGTTGCCGGCTCGCTGATGATTGCTTTCTGTCTCAGCGGTTTTCTGGCCCATCTGATCATCAGCCAGCCCAATCCGGTAGTTGTCCTGTTCAGTCCCATTCTCGCGGGAATGGGGATATACCTTTTCGTCTGGTTGTTTTCTGCCTATTCGAGTACGGATGCGGTGCTGGAGGCGTGGTATCGTAACCGGTTGCCCGGGCTGGCGCTTGTCTTACCTGTGCATTATGTCTCGGCAGGGTTCATGGGCAGTTGTATGGGCCTGGGATTCGCTCAGTCGTACGAAAAAGCGAAAGTCAGTGTTGCGCAGGCCTGAGGCCAACGACCTGTGTGATGACCAGTACGGCCAGACTTTTTTGTTGTTATACTACCTTGTTTTCGGCCATGATCGATGTTGGCGGTCAGCCGGATCGTCACAGGTCGATGACAGGAAGATATCCACCCTGCGTGAATACCCGATAGCAGTATCAAGATCAAGATTCAGATGATGTATTTATCACCCCTGGGAAAGCGTGTAGCCGGCCTGACACCGCGAGGGGTCCAGGTGCTCGGCAGGAATATACTTCTGGCGGGTCTGGTCGGCATTGTCGCCGGTCTCGGTGCGATAGCCTTTCACCTGATGTGCCTGTTGGTCACCCACTACGGGATGCAACAGCTAGCCGGTTACAGCCAGAAGGGTCCGGCCAATGAAACGGAGTTGCATGACCTTTTCAGAGATGCCGTGCCCGAGTTGTCAGACCATGCCAGATACCATTCGCTGGTTCCGTGGATGCTGATTCTGCTGCCTGCGGCCGGTGGTCTTGTCAGCGGCCTGCTGGTTTACCGTTTTGCACCGGAGGCGGAGGGTCACGGGACCGATTCCGCAATCGACGCATATCACAACAAGCGTGGTGTGATTCGATCGCGTGTTCCGATTGTGAAGATGTTCGCATCGGCGATCACGCTCGGTACGGGCGGCAGCGGCGGTCGTGAAGGTCCGATTGCCCAGATCGGTGCCGGGTTCGGCTCGTACCTGGCGACGAAGCTGAGATTATCCGACAGTGAGCGTCGCATTCTCACGGCGGCGGGACTGGGTGCGGGCATCGGCGCGATATTCCATGCACCGCTGGCCGGCTCGATTTTCGCCTGTGAGGTGCTTTATCGCGATCCCGATTTTGAAACCGAGGCGCTCATACCGGCGTTCATCTCAACGACGGTTGCGTACAGCGTTTTTTCGGCCGCCACGGCGATGTTGTTTCATCGCAGTGCTTTCATGCCACTGTTCACCGGTCCGCAAGACGTCCAGTTCACCGATCCGTCACTGCTTCTGCCGCTGACGGTGCTGGCGGCGGCCATGGTGATAGCGTCGTTGATATATGTACGGTTTTTCTATTTCACTCGTGATGTGTTCGCCTGGCTTCACCTGCCGCGGATGCTGAAGCCTGCGATCGGCGCGATGCTGACGGGTTTGATCGCCGTCACCGCTTATTATTTACTTTCGCCGCTCGGGCGTCAGGCTCAGTACGACAGTCTGAGTGTACTCAGTTTCGGGTACGGATACCTTCAGCGTATTCTGGTCACACCTGCCCCGGTTTTTCTGGGTAGCGCGATTACGGTTCTGCTGGTAGTGGGGTTTGGCAAGATCGTAACCACATCGCTCACGATCGGTTCAGGGGGCTCGGGCGGTGTGTTCGGTCCGTCCATGGTGATCGGCGGCAGTCTGGGAGCGGTGATCGGATTGTTATTCCATGCCTGGCTTCCCGAGTGGGTATCTCGCCAGGATATCAATATGTTTGTGATTCTCGGGATGGCGAGTTTTTTCGCGGCGGCCGCGAAAACGCCGGTCAGTACGCTTATCATGGTCACTGAGCTGACCGGAAGTTATACCCTGCTGTTGCCCTCGATGTGGGTGTGCGCACTGGCGTACCTCGCCAGCCGCCGGTGGACGATCTATGAAAAACAGGTCGCCAATCGAGTGGAGTCACCGGCGCATCGCGGCGACTTCATCGTGGATCTGCTGCAGGGTCTGACCGTTGACCAGGCGCTGACGGAGAAGCACCGCAAGTTCATCGCCGTGGCGCAGGACATTCCTATCGCCGAACTCAGCCGGCTGATAACCAGTACCCTGCAGACCTGTTTTCCGGTTGTTGAAACAAGTGGTAAATACTACGGTCTATTCAGTCTCGATGACCTGCGCCAGTTTCTTTACGATTCTGATCTCGGTCCGCTTGCGGTGGCCCAGGATCTGGCTACGGAAGGTGTCGAGCCGTTGACCAGGCAGATGGACCTGTCCGCGGCACTCAGCCGCTTTGCGCATGAACGATACAGCGAAATTCCGGTCGTTGATGAAAACGAGCCGGACAAAGTTGTCGCCATTCTTCAGCGTCAGGACCTGATCAGCCTGTACGATAAGCGATTACTGGAGATGAAGGCTTCTTAGCGAGTCGGTGTTCAACCGTCATGATCGATTCATCCCCCAGCCGGAAAAAGTGTTATCCATTCACCACGCGTCAGCGGCTGCACGGGGTACGCCAGTTCGAAGCCGTCTTCAAGGAGGGCATCTGTCGCAGCCGTGGATGCATACTGATCTACGGCCGGCCGAACGGGATGGGCTATAACCGGCTCGGACTGACGGTCTCCCGCCGGGTGGGTATCGCGACGAGCCGTAACCGGATCAAGCGTTTACTCAGGGAAGCGTTTAGACAGTCCCAGCCGGACTGGCCTGTCGGTTACGACATTGTAGTCGTGGTCAGGCCGCATGATGTTATGACTTTGTCGGACTATCAGCGTGCAATGTTATCAGCCGTAGAGTCAATCGACCGGAAATGGCGTGATCGTACCCGTACGCCCTCGCGATCACCAGGCCATCCGGGCAAAAAACAGTGATCATTTCATGATCGGGATGGCATCCTGAAGAAAATCATCCGATAATGGTTTACATGAAATTCCATGTGTCAGTCCGCTCGTATATCAGGAAGCTGCTGTCCGAGCCGAGTGATGAATTGAATCGGTGGCAGCGGATGCTTCGTTATCTTCTCGACCTGGTGCGTCATTGTGCTCGTGAACTTCACCAGGACCGCGCCGGGCAGATGGCCGCCGCATTGACTTATCACACGCTTTTCAGTCTTCTGCCGACGGTTGTACTCATGCTGGTCGTATTACAGATGTTTGTCGGTCAAGCGGAGGAGAAGCAGTTCAGGGAAACGACGGTCAACTGGATTCTGAAATGGATGGAATACGATGAGCATCAGCCGGATCAGGGGGAGTTGAACGCAGACGGCACGATGGCACCGGATCAGTCGCAGTTGGAGGCATCGAACTCACGCAGAGAGGAATTCGAACGAAGCCGGAAGGCGCTCAGCCTGCATATTCAGGGCTACATCGACAAGTTGGAGCAGGTGAATTTCAAGAGTATCGGCGTAGTGGGCGTCCTGTTGTTCATCTACGGTGCCACCGGCCTGCTGACGACGATCGAGCGAAGTTTCAACATGATATTCGGAATCGACCAGTCCAGGCCGTGGTATTACCGGTTTCCTTTGTATTACACGGTGATTACCCTCGGTCCGCTGGTGTTGCTTTCCGGTCAATGGTTGCAGGTCCGGTTCATCGATCTTGTGCAGGCGGGTGCCTGGACGAACTGGCTGGCTGGTCCGATGGTAGTGATTTCACCGCTATTGAGCACCTGGGTGGTTCTGATGCTGATGTACCTGTTGCTGCCGAATACGGCGGTTGCCTGGCGGCCGGCGATCATCGGCAGTTTAGTGGCGTCCGTGGGGTGGGTGCTCGGTGCGGAACTATTCAGGACTTACGTCGGTCGGGCTGCAGTGGCTTCGCTGTACGGTGCATTGGCATTACTGCCGCTGTTTCTGCTATGGCTGTACCTGACATGGTTGTTTGTGCTTTTCGGTCTGGAGATGACTTATACACTTCAGGCGATGCGAGGCAAGCGTTTCAAGCATCTGGATAAAGCCGAACGGGGGGACATGCTACCCGATCCCTATGTTCTCATGTCTGTCATGACGCTGGTCGGTCGTGCATTCGAAACAGGGAAGCCAGTGCCATTGCAGCGTATCGCCGCCGCACTGTCGCTTCCTTTCGGAACGGTCAATCAGCTCAGTGAGCTACTGCATCAGGCCGGTTTGATTCATTTTACCGAGCATGGTCCTGACCAGGATCGTCAACTCTGCCTTTCAAAGTCACCTGGCAATATCCGGGTCAACAGCGTTATGGATATCGGCTTCGATACTATTCGTCGCAAGCACATGCCGTCCGGTAGCGGTCGGGAGGTACTTGATCGCATCCACGGTCAGCGTCAACAGGCGGTTATTGATCTGACACTTGCGGATGTACTGGCGGAGGGCTGACACGAGCTTTGTATTGACTGTCACTGTTTTTCACCAGATCGCCTTTGATGATCACATCACCGCTGAATCGACCTGCTTCCAGCCGGTCGAGTTCGGCGCGTGCCAGTCTTGTCAGTCGCAGTTCGCCGTCGATGGCATCTACACGTGACCAGTTCAGCGTCCATGTTGCCCAGAACCGTTCATCTTCCAGTCGTCGGAGCTTCTGTTCGAGAGCGGCCCGTTCCGCGGTGAAGTATGCCTGGTACAGGGTCAGCGGTTTGCGGGTGGTCAGATCGAAGTGGATGGCCAGAATGGGGGGCGGCCCGTTTTCCGCCGTGTCCGGCAGGGGTGAGTCCTGTTCCTGATCGATTTGCAGGGTGACGGAACCTGTCATGGGGCAAAAGGGTTTTTCATAGCGGGGGCCGCCGCTGAGGCTGCCGGCGAACCTGTGGATCAGTTCGGATACTGGCTGGCGATCAATCAGATCGACATCGAGCAGCCATGCCTGCAGCGATTGATCATCCGTCATGGACCATAACGTGTGATCGATTCTGACAAGATCTTTGATCAGCACCACAACCACACGAATGACCGCCTGTTCACCACGAAGCGGTTTGATGATACCCATGCCCATCAAACAGTCTGTTTCACCATACCGCAGTGAAGCGACGTCATCGCCCTGGCTGAGCGCCACACCGTCCGACGGGCTTTGGGAATACTCACCTATTCCCAGGACATTCAGGCAATAACCATGAAACCGATAGTCTGCATTATCGTGTTGTACCGGTGAAACGGACTCGCATCCCGTCAGGAGCAGGCATCCGGTCAGAACAGCGAATTCAATACAATATATGATTGTGCGGGTTTTCATCCTGTTGATTATTGTCATGTTGAATCACCTTGCCCGGGTATGCCCTGTATGCGTGGTTTTTGAACCGATGTAGGATACTACATGACGGTTTTCCCGTAGCCGTGGTATTGCTGGGCAATCGGCATACGCCGTCCAAACCCGAACGCCCGGCCAGTGACTTTCAGGCCGGGCGGCATCTGTTTTCGTTTGTATTCATTCATATCGATCAGTCGTATGATATTCCTGACAAGTGCCGGGTCCAGTCGGGTCTGTTCGATGATCCGGTCGGTCGGCAGTTCCTGCTCCACGTACCGTTCGATGATTTCGTCAAGGATTTCGTAAGGCGGCAGTGTATCCTGGTCGACCTGGTTTTCGCGTAGTTCAGCACTGGGAGGTTTTTCAATGGTGGCCTGCGGAATCACCCCTTGGCCGTAGTTGATGCGAAGTGGCGATGCGGGATCGTTATTGATCCATTCGGCCAGTTCATAGACTTTTGTCTTCGGCAGGTCGGAGAGTACCGCCAGGCCGCCCGCCATGTCGCCGTAGAGTGTGCAATAGCCGACCGCCACTTCGCTTTTGTTTCCGGTTGTGATCAACAGGCCGGCGTATTTGTTCGAGAAAGCCATCAGGATAACGCCTCGTAGTCTTGCCTGGATGTTTTCTTCAGTCGTATCCTGCGGATAATCGCGGAAGTGCGGTTCAAGCAACTGCTCGAATGCCTGATGCGGCTGTTCGATGGGTATTACGTGGAACATGATACCGAGTCGTTCCGCGAGAGCGCGTGCGTCATTGACTGAACCGGTTGAGGAGTAGCGGCTGGGCATGGCGATACCGCGTACATGGTCTTTCCCGATCGCTGCGACGGCAATTGCTGCGGCGACGGCAGAGTCAATACCGCCCGACAATCCGATCACCACGGACTGAAATCCGCACTTTCGGCAGTAGTCTTGCAATCCCAAAACCAGCGCATGATATACCGACGCAATTCCCTTGTGATAATGCTCGATGCGTGCGTGAATCCGTTCTGCCCTGCGATCCGGCAGGTCGACGACCAGCAGGTCCTGTATGAAGTCGCCCGCATGTGCGATCAGCCGGCCCTGGTTATCGAAGGCGCACGAGTTGCCGTCGAAAATCAACTCGTCATTACCGCCGACCTGGTTACAGTAGAACAGCGGAATATCAAATCGCGAAGCGACATGCCCCATCAGCTTCAGACGGAACGCCTGTTTGTCGAGAACAAACGGTGATGCGGCACAGTTGATGAACAGATCGGCCCCACGTTCGGCAAGCCGGTCAATCGGATTCTGTTTGTATAGCCGGCGTTTGAACACATGGCTGTCGTTCCACATATCTTCACAGATGCTGATACCGATATTGAAATCTTTATAGGGGACGATATCGATTTCCGGGCCGGGTTCGAAATAGCGATGTTCATCGAAGACGTCGTAAGTGGGCAGCAGGTTTTTCACATGGCGATGCTGGATCCGGCCGTTGTAGCAGAAAGCGGCGGCGTTATGCAGTGTCAGGCCGTGAGGGGTTTTTGCCGGACAGGGATAACCGATGATGGCTGCTATGTCACGGCAATGATCGGCGAGGTCCGATACCGCCGCCCCGCAGTCTTCAATAACGGCGGGTTTCAGCAGCAGGTCTTTCGGCGGGTAGCCAATGACAGCCAGTTCGGGGTAGACGACCAGATCAGCGCCCTGGTCGCGAGCGGCGTTCAGTTTTGCGAGGATCAGTTCGGTATTGCCCGAAATATCGCCGACGACCGGGTTGATCTGTGCCAGTGCAATCCGCATCAGTTCTATTGTAGTGGGATTTGCCTGTTGTTGCCGCATGACGGCGATATCAGACGAATACACGAAGCCGGGTACGGGTCAACAACCAGATGACCACACCCGAGATAGCCATGATGATGATCGCGTACAACCAGATCGGTTGGGGTTTTCCCATTCGGAAATAGAGTATGTAGATGATGAAGGGGTGGATCAGATAAATACCGTATAACAGTCGGTTGATGGCGGTAGTCAGTTTTTCGGGGCGGCCCGGCCAGATGAAGATGGCCATGATCGCGCACATGGCGAGGTAATAACGTGTGATGACGGAAGTTGGATCGGCATATTTCAGAGCCACACCCGATCCGGCCAGTATGACCAGGACGACGCACCATGCCCACTGATGGCGGGTAAATGCCTGTTGAGCGAGTAGCCGGCCAATGCACAGCCCCAGTGGCAGAGAGGGCAGCGCAAACCAGAACTGCTCAAAAGGTTTCTTGAACCGGCAGGGGTAGTAATCCACCAGGGCGAGCAGGCACATCGCTGTCAGGAAGCCAACCAGAACAACATGGCGCATCGGGAACCGCCAGGTAAGCTGGTGCAGAAGTGTAACAATCAACCCGGCTGCAAAAATAAAGGGCAGAAACCACAGATGATCCCAGGTGCCATATATGAGCATTCGCCATTTGAGCCAACTGAATATGCCGTTATGGTGATGAATCAATATCTGGAACGCACCGTAAAAGAGCGACCATGCCAACCATGGAACGATGATTCGTTTAAATCGTTTCGGCAGGAAGGATGAAACCTGTTCAGGTGCATGGCTGCTGCTGAAGGCGAGCGAAAGAATGAGGAAGACCGGCAAACCGATACCGAACACCATGCGGTCTGCATCGATGTCCATGTGAAAAGCCACAATATCGAGGAGTGCGATGATGCGAAGGCGGTCCGCATTCGTGTAATAGATCCGGGTTACCTGTTGTCCGGGTTGTCTCGAAACCATGAGATTGCGGCTGCGTTCAGGTGTTATGGATAATTCCGACATTCGGTTGCTTCCATCGACCATCAGATTCCGTGATGAGTAAAGATAACATAAACCCGGTGACTTCGGATAGTCTTGACGGGGGAGTCTATCGATCTCTGCAGCGGTGCGGAACTGATGCGACAGGTTGGCGGCGGCCGGCGATCCTGCCGACACCTGCCGGATGTTGTGGTATAGTAAAGGTGACGATGAATGATGAATTATGATCTGATGGGAATCCGAATGATGCACACTCGATATCCGCTTATAGTGCTGCTGCTGGTTGTATCACTCGCCGGTTGCCGCTACCAGTCCGAATCGGCCCGTCAGGCGCAGGTCGAGACTTATTTGTCGGAGGCTGAACAGTACAGTCAGCAGGGTATGATTGATTCCGCGCTGGCGGCGTTCAACCTTGCCCTGGAGGAAAATCCAAGACTCGTGGAAGCCCATAAGGGAATCGGCGATATTTACCGTCAACGTGGCGATTATGAAAGAGCTGCGGAAGCATATGAACAGGCGACACTTGCCGATGCGGTTGATTTCGAATCGCATTATTACCTTGGTCTGATGAAACAGTTATCGGGTAATCTGAAGGACGCGGTAAAGAGTTATCTTCGTGCACTGGCAATCAATCCTCGCAGTCTGGAAGCGAACCGTGATATCGCCGCGGCTTATTTACAACTCGGCCGACCGGGCGATGCGCTGCCATACGCCAGGCGCGCGACCGAGCTGGACCCCGACAGCCAACCGGCATGGTCCAACCTGGCCGCGACGTACAGCCTGCTCAAGGAGTACCGGGAAGCGGTTGATACTTATCGTCAGGCCGCCGAACTCGGCGAGTTGGCCGATCCTGTTCTTCTGGGTCTTGCGGATGCCCATATCAAACTGGGCAACTACGCCCGCGCGATTAACACGCTGAATTCGCTGATTCGTCGGAATCCCACTTCAACTGCTTATGAACGTTTAGGTTACGCGCAATTCAAAATGCGGCATTTCGAGAAAGCCTTGATTAATTTCCAGAAAGCCCTTTCTCTTGACGGCGATGATGTCGCCGCCTTGAACGGTGTCGGTGTTTCCATGATGACGCTCTACATCGAAGGCGGACGTGAAAACACATCACAGCGCGATGCCGCGATCCGGGCTTGGCAGAAGTCGCTGCAGCTCAAGAAAGATCAGCCCAGAATCATCGACCTGCTTTCCCGTTTCAGCCGGTTCTGATCCGGCTACGGACAGGTTGTGCCGGGGCCAGAGCGGTATTCATCTGCCGAGATGAAACCGGTATGATATTCATAGAATAACCTGTTGGATCAACACTACGTGGAACTGCGATGAACATTGCCACCGTCGGATTGAATGTCGTTCGTCTGCCTGAACAGTTCGTTTCGGATGATCGACGTGTATTGCTTCGGTACTTTGAAACCGGAGACGAGTCGAGGGAGCGTTCTATTCTTGATTGTCTGTTGAATCTAACCGAGAAGCAGGTCGAGCAGGCGCTGTCGGAAATTTGCGGGAACTTCGCTGCCAGGCATCGTCAGATCGAGACAGTCTTTCGTGAACATTACAACCGGGTCACGAGTGGATTCGTTGATAAGATCGAGGTGAGTGAAGAGCGAAAGCTTCTTATCGGCGCTTATTTTTCATTTGAGTACTCGATCGAAGCGGCGGCTTTGTTCAATCCTTCTATTGTGGTTCACCCGGACCAACGTGGTCTTGACCAGGGTGCGGTTCGTTTCCTGATGAGTATGCGGGCAACCGGCGAAGGGCATATTTCATCGATTGTTTTCCGCCGGGGGATCCTTCATGCCGACGGCCGGATTTCATTTGATCCGCCTCCCCGATTCGCCTATACCGCCAAACCGCATCCTGACAGGCGATATGATAAAAACCTCTTTGCCCTGAAATTAAGGGAAATGGACGCTGATATCAGGCAATTTCAACGGGTCATTGATCGGCTTGACGATTATTTTACCATCGAGCAACTCCGTGTAACGATTGGTGAAATCGAACCGCAAGTCAAGCGAACGCGATCGTTCAGTAATGCGGCGTCAAAAGCGTTATGGCTTGCCGGCGCCAATTACAGCCTATACTTTTCTCGCGATGCCCTGCCGGCGGAAACAGTCATCTTTCCTGCAACTGAAAATGAACGCAAGGGTATGGAAGACCTCAGGCTGGTTCGATTCCACGATGATGACGGCCAGGCGTATTACTACGGCACGTATACCGCATTTGATGGCGTACGAACGACTCCCATGATGATTGAGACAGGCGACTTCACAGCGTTTCACGTTACGACATTGAACGGCCGGTACGCGGCAAACAAGGGGATGGCATTCTTCCCTCGGAAAGTCGGGGGTTGGTATATGATGGTCGCGAGGCATGACGGCCGGAATCTCTACCTGCTACGGTCGGAGAACCGTCATTTCTGGAACGAATCGTTTCTCCTTCAGGTTCCGACCGAATCATGGGAGTTGATGTTGATCGGCAATTGCGGATCACCTGTGGAAACGGAGAGCGGCTGGATTCTGCTGACCCACGGCGTCGGGCCGGTCCGGCGATATTGTATCGGCGCCATGCTGCTGGATCGTGAAGACCCCCGTCAGGTCATCGGGCGACTGCGCCAACCCCTGCTGGCACCGACGGATGAGGAACGCGAGGGATACGTGCCCAATGTGGTCTACTCCTGCGGGTCCATCATACATCATGATAACCTTGTTATTCCCTATGCCGTCTCGGATTCACGGATCAGCTTCGCCACGGTCAATGTCAATGCACTGCTGGCAATGCTGTTGGTAAATGGTCCCTGACATGTTTCACCTGTCGCAGTGGACGAAGTCATGTGATGAACCGTGAATAATATCGATAACCGCCCCGGTGTGGTAGACTGATCAACAGACAGGACGAACAGGTATGGCATCAGCAGAGAGAACCATAATCGGTTGGCGTGAATGGGTGACGTTGCCGCAGCTTGACGTTGATGCGATCAAAGCGAAGATCGATACGGGTGCCAGGACTTCTGCGCTTCATGCTTTCAATCTGAGTCATTTTCGTAAGCAGAACGCTGACTGGGTCAGATTCGATATCCATCCGCTTCAGCGGAATACGCAATTGACGATTCATGCGAAGTGTCCGTTGATCGCCGTTCGCAAAGTGAGATCGTCCAACGGCCAGGTTACTGAACGACCGGTTATTCTGACGGAGGTCCAGATCCTGAATCACCGGATACCGATCGAACTGACGCTGGTCAACCGTGATGCGATGGGATTCCGCATGCTGCTCGGCAGGACCGCCATCCGCAGACGTTTCGCTGTTGACCCGTCACGATCGTTTCTGACGGGTAGCCGGAAGAGCTGATCCCGGCGAGAACTATTACAATGAACGATGATCGATTCGTTGCGGTCTGATGAAAGATAATTATGAAAATCGCCATTCTGTCGAGAAAACCGACCCTATATTCCACACACCGGTTGAAGGAGGCCGGCCAGTTGCTCGGTCACGAGGTTCACGTGATCGATTACCTGCGATGTTATATGGATATTACCTCCCGTCAGCCGAAAGTGATTTACCAGGGCAAGCCGATGACAGGTTTCGACGCGGTGATACCGCGAATCGGTGCATCACGGACTTTTTACGGCACGGCGGTTGTCAGGCAGTTCGAGATGATGGGTGTATTCCCCGTCAACGAATCGCAGGCGATTACCCGGTCACGCGACAAGCTTCGATGTCTTCAACTGTTGGCCCGTGCCGGTGTGGGGCTGCCTGTGACGGCGTTCGCACATTCCACCAAGGACGTCGAGGGTGTGATCAGCACGGTCGGTGGTCCCCCGCTTGTCATTAAAATGCTGGAAGGCACCCAGGGGATCGGTGTGGTGCTTGCCGAGACGCGCAAGGCGGCAGAATCCGTGATCGAGGCGTTTCGCGGACTCGATGCGTTTATCCTGGTTCAGGAGTACATCAAGGAAGCCGGTGGCGCGGATATCCGGGCCTTTGTGGTGGCGAACAAGGTGGTGGCGGCGATGAAGCGTCAGGCGGCGGAAGGCGAGTTCCGATCCAACCTGCATCGCGGCGCACGCGCCGAAAAAGCCCGATTGACACCTGAGGAGCGTGCGACAGCCATACGCGCGGCGAAAACCATGGGACTCAATGTGGCTGGTGTCGATCTGTTGCGATCCAATCACGGTCCGGTTGTGATGGAAGTGAATTCCTCCCCAGGACTGCAGGGTATCGAGACGGCAACCGGAATCGACGTCGCTTCGAAAGTATTCGATTTCATTGAGAAGAATGCGAAGCCCGGTAAGACAAAGGATCGTGTCAGGATTTAACATGGCATTACGCACTTACCAGCAGAGTATACAGATCGGCCAGACTCGCATCGAAGCGGGCCAGAAAGTCCAGTTACAACTATATACCGCCCGATTGCCTACCCAGACACCCATGAGCTTGCCTGTCCAGGTGATCCATGGTGCGCATGCGGGTTCCCGGCTCTGGCTGAGCGCGGCGATACACGGTGATGAACTGAACGGGTTGGAGATTATCAACCGTGTTGTTGATAGAATCGTGCCCACCAGATTGAAGGGTACGCTTATTGCGGCGCCGGTTGTCAATGTGTTCGGCTTTATACAGCAGGATCGCTATCTTCCTGACCGGCGTGATCTGAACCGGTGTTTCCCCGGCTCGAAGGGCGGTTCGCTCGCTTCCCGGCTCGCCTGCCTGTTCATGACTGAAATCGTCGGACGCTGTACACATGGTATTGACCTTCACACGGCCTCGAATCACCGGATCAACCTGCCGCAGGTACGCGGCAATCTGCAGGATAAGCGTACACGTGATATGGCGCATGCCTTCGGCGCTCCGATGATGATTCATGGCGAATCGCCTCGCGGATCGCTGCGTGAGGCTGTGAGCAGAAAAGGAATCCCGATCATTGTCTATGAAGCCGGCGAACCGAAACGGTTCAATCCGAATGCCATCGAAACAGGATACCGGGGCGTGCTCCGGGTCATGGCCCATCTTGCGATGATCGAAATCAGATCGTCCCGGGTGGCCGCCGCCACACATGTTGCCGATAAGCGGACGTGGATACGGGCAAAACGAAGCGGTATTCTGCATCTGAAGGTCAGGCTTGGACAGTGGGTGATGCAGGACCAGGTACTCGGCGTGATCACCGATGCTTTCGGTGAGGATCAGTCTTCGGTTACGTCACCCGATAACGGATTGATTCTCGGATATACGAACTATCCACTGGTCAATCAGGGCGATGCCATTATTCATCTTGCAAGAAACGTCACCACCACGCAGCGCTGACCAGGTTCTGGTGAAGAGCTGATACCGCAGCATCTTACTTATCTTCAACCGGTTCGTGAGGCCGGACAAACTGGTTCAGCGCCGCCTGGTTGATCCGGATGTCGCCCGGCACATAGGCTGTGTCACCGGCCGATCTGTTCGCTTCGATGACCGGCAATGAAATAGCCGTCTGCTTTTTATGAGAACCGGCGGGTACTGGTTCAAATGCAGAGAGATCGGCCGCGAGAATCTGCTCAGCGTTACGACGGGCCGTGATGATTTTCGGATAGCGAACTTCACGGTAGCCCGTTACCGTATCGGGAGCCTTGAGTGCCGCGAGTTGGCGGTGGTATTCACGTGGGTCGGTCCAGTTGAACCGATCGACGAGTTGCTGATACCAATCACGGAACTCCCGTTCGGGTTTATGCCATTTGGGCATGAATCGTCGGAGGATGCGGAAGCCTGCCATGAGTCTTAATTGCCAGTCGCGACTCTTGATTTCGAAGCGTATGCGACGTCCAAAGAGCACAAATTCGGGGCGGGTATGATGCTTGTAGACGATCCGGTCGCCGTTGGCCGGGTTCACATTGTATCTGCGTCGGTCGCGTTTGTATTTTTCCGGACTGACCAGCATCGCCGCCACGTACGGCTCGTCCTTGATCAGCATTACTTTTGCGAGGTTCCATACAACGGCGCGTGTCACCGCAAAATCGAATTCCGCGCTGTCTTTGTGGAAGACCTCTACCAGGCGGCGACAGTATGATTCGGCGTAATGGATACCGCCCCAGATCAGACAGTCGTAAGCCCGTATGACCACGTCACGCATCAGGGTGTCGTCGACGTGAATGCCGCGTGTCGCCCGGAATGTTTTTTTTAAGAGAATGCGATACTGTTTTGCCAGTTGTCGCCCTCGCCGGCCGCCGTACCAGGCTCGAAGCGTATTCACTTTCCGTCGAAGGGCACGGCGTGCCGATTCATATTCGTGTTGGGCTTCGACGACGAACAGGTCGGGCTGAACAGCTATTTTGCGGCCGATATTGAATGCCCGGATGTTGCGTTCGCGTTCATTTCGAGTGATGGTCGCAATTGCACTTTCGATCACTTCACGTTTCAATGGCAGCAGGCCTTTCTGAAACGCGATGCCCAGCATCATGATGTTGGCGTACAGCTTGGTGTCAAGAACGCGTTCACACAAATCGCCTACGTTGAAACCCGTATAGGTTTCCGCCCGCGTGTATCGGCGGAGTGTATGTTCGAGCGATTCGGCTGTAAGTGGCTCACGGCCCATCAGGTTCAGGATGGTCGGCGTTTTTGCCGTGTTCACCACTGCTGCTGTTTTGTGCGGTGAGGCGACACGGTAAGGCAGTTTCGGGTCAAGGGCACGTACTGCCTCGAGCAGATCGATACCCAGCAGAAGGTCAGCCTGCCCGTAAGGGATCACCGGCGTTGTCCAGTTCAATTTCTGTACGCGAGGTTCAGCTTTCGAATGTGTTTTGCCATGTGATCCGTTACCACCGTTTCGGGCCTGGCAGCTTGGAGTGATGCGGCTGAAAACCACCTGGCTGTAAACGCCGCCGTTACGGATCGCCAGACCCTTCTTGTCCAGAAACTGTACATGGTAGCCCATTTTGTGGCCGGCGAGTACGAGAATCGCAGTGCAGATGCCGATTCCCATCCCGCCGACGCCTGTCACATGGCAACGCCACGTATCCTGATCGGCGTGAATTGGACGCGGAGGATCGGGTAAATCTTCCAGTTCGACATGTTCGTCACCCATGCGTTTCGGATGATTGCGATAGATCGTGACTTCCTCGAATGCCGGGCAGGCGTCGATCTTCTGGCAGGCACCGTCATTGACGCACCATGACAGGTCTGTCTGGATCTTGGGACCGTAGTCTGTGTCGACGATCTTCAGGCCGGGACAGCCTGTCTGTGTTGTGCATTCCAGGCAGAACTCGCAGACCTCCGTGGCAACGTTCATGTGCTTCTTCCGCGAGAGGAAGCCTTTCTGCTGAAGTTCACGGCGTTCTTTGCTCTTCACGCGGCGCTGGTAGGTGATGCCGCATTCCTTGTCGGCGACCACGATTTTGACGCCGTCGGCAAGAATCGCCTGTTCCAACAGGCGGCGGTAGCGTTTACGGTCTTCGGGATTGATGCGAACGATCATGACATCCGTATTCATTCGCTTCGGGCTCATTCCCTTGACCACGCGTTCGATATCAATCGCACTGGTGGACCGACCTGTCAGATCAGTGGTCTTGCCTGCGTGGGTCTGATGACCTGTCATCGCCGTGGTTTTATTTTCCAGGATGATGTAAGTAATGTCCTGGCCGTTGTAGATCGACTGGCTGATCGCGATCTGGCCGCTATGAAAGAATGTCCCGTCACCCATGAAGACGATCTGTTTGTTTTCGATGAAAGGATCGATTCCCGCTCCGGTGCCGCCGCCCAGTCCCATGCCGCTGTAGTTATGCATCAGCGGCTTGTTGGGTTCGAACATGAGCATGGTATAGCAACCTGTATCGCCGTGTGCGACCAGGTCGATCGGTTTGCGCTTATGTGTTCGCAGCATGTACTGCGGGTCGAGCAGGTCGTGGCGTAGTTCCAGCAGAACGCTTGACGAATCGCGATGCGGACAGCCGGGACAGAACGCCGGGATACGCAGCGGCGCATTCACTTCATATCCACCGGTCTGCTGAATACGATTCAATTGCCTGCTCAGATTGCCGTTGGTCAGTTCGATCGGCAGCGTCGGGTGGTTGCGGATCAGTGGAATCAGTCGTTCCATCAGAATCGACGGATTCAGTCCTCGCGTGGATGGAACGCCCGGGTAGGGTTTTGGAAATGTTTTGCCGAAAACTTCGGCCCTCATCTGACCGTTCTGGCGGAGCGGGTGAAGAATCTCAAGGACCTGGCGTTCGACAAAACTCCGCCGCTCTTCAATGACAATCAACTGCTGACAATGCCTCGCAAGGTCAATGACCAGTTTCTCATCAACGGGGTATGACATTCCCAGTTTGAGTATCGGGAATCTGCCGAACAGGTTCAGTTCATGCATCGCGTGGGCCAGATAGGAAAACGCCGCACCCGAGGCGATGAATCCCATAGGAACCATCTCGTCTTTCTGGGGTTTGAACAGTAACTGATTGATACCCAGTTGACGCGCTTCGGCCTTCACCTGTTCGAACTGGCTGTCCAGAGCTAATTCACGTACGCTGGTTCGCGGAGGCAGCAGGACCGATTGATCGAGGGTTGGTTCGATGTCCTTCTGGTATGACAGCGTTCTTTTCTGGTGTTCATTCATCACCGGGTAGTGATTGGGTCGGCATTCAACGGTTCCACCGCCATCCGCCATGGCAACGGTCATCATGTATCCGATATAAATGCCGCCTGCTCTGCCGAGCTTGAACGACAGGTCAACCCAGTCTTTGACCTCCTGCGGACTGCACGGCTCGATCATGGGCATCCGCACGTGTTCGGCCAGGAAGCGGGAGTCGGCGGGAACCTGTGTTGAATCCGTCCAGGGATCATCACCCACCACGATCAATCCGCCCGAGTCCCCGTGTGTTCCGGCAAGGACGCCCAGTGCCAGGGCATCCGCGGCCACATGCAGCCCAACCGATTTAAAGACCGTCATTGCCCGGCAGCCGGCGACCTGGCCGCCGTTCACCATGGCGACAGACAGTGCCTCATTGTTCGCCATCCGTGCCACAATGCCCTGACGGTTAAGTAGTGGTCCCAGCCCTTCGAGTGTGTCGAAGAACCCTGCGATCGGCGAACCCGGGTATCCCGTCAGCAAATGGATACCGCCGGTTGTTTCAAGGGCGCCTTTTACCAGTAGTTCATTACCGGTAAATACGGCCGGACCAGTGTCCTGGGTAAAACGTGAATCTATGTTCCTGGACAATTTCGTCCACCTTGTTTTATGGTTAATACGCTGGTCAGCTTAATACCCGGCTTGGATTTACAGATATCAACATCCATGTCTTACCTGTTGTCCCGGCTGGAACGAACCACGCCCGGGTTATACGAAACTTGCCTCTGACATTCATCCGGTCGCTTCCGGTATGACAGCACATTCCGGCCGGTAAAGCATCACGAGGCAAACTGGTTCTCGTTTCAGCAGCTTACCCACGCTGCTTCTTACGCATATCGTATTCCGCCCATCCGGCGGGTTTCATTATCAGGACGCTGATTATTTTCGTTTTGTTAATGCGGGCCTGTCAAGAATAATCATCTGGTCGACCCTTTCACTTTCCTGACAAAACAAATGCCTGCCGGATCGCAAATATTGTAATAAACCAATTTATTATCGAGCCTTACGCATAAATATCGTGGCGTCATGGCCTGATTCAAAATAATCCTGTCGAAATTGGACTGACCACGTGCGGCTTAATGACCAGTTCAACAGCTTCAGTGTCGGCAGTCGTCGTGCGGGATAGGATTGTTCAGATGTTTGATCCATGGCTGTATCTGACAGGAAGTTGAAAACGAGGGCTTCACCTGCCGAGGACCAAGCTGATTCCAGTACGCCGATCGCCGTTTCATCGTCCATGGTATTAAGCGTGCCTGATATGACAACGATCTGCGGGCTGCCTATTTTCATCAACGCGGGTTGATGGACAACATCCCCTTCCATGAATTCACAACGTGCGAGATTTCGCGACCGGGCATGTGACACAATTTCCGGTAATGCATCGATTCCCGTATAACCGGAATAATGAATATCATGATCCAGAAGATACGAAGCCAAGTCGCCACGACTGCATCCCACGTCTAGGATACGCTTACCGCCGAGATATACCAATTCGGTCATGATCCGGAACCGCGTTTCCTGAGACTGTTTGTTCGCCCAAAGGGTAACCCCGAAATGATTACCATACCGCGACTGGGCATGTCGGTACGCCTTCAGGTAGAAATCATCAATTGAATTCGCCATATCCATATCATACACGTTATGCTGACAGCCCTATGGGAACTGATAAGGCAACGTGGCTCGAAAAATTAAAAGGCCGTTTTATCGTGTTTGACGGACCTGACGGCTGTGGCAAAAGCACTCAGGCCGGCCTGTTCTGCCAGGCTGCCCGGCAGGTGAATGTGCCCGTCTGTGTCCTGCGCGATCCGGGCGGTACTGGCATCGGTGAGCAGATCAGGCAGATATTGCTTGACAGTAATAATCTAGGCATGTCGTTTACCTGCGAAATGCTGCTCTATATGGCCTCACGCGCACAACTCGTCGATGAAATGATCCAGCCGGCCAGGGAGAAGCAACAGATTGTTCTGGCGGATCGGTTTATCAGCTCGACGCTCGCATACCAGGGAGCGGCGGGGGGAATTTCTGCAAGGGATATCGTCACGGTCGGACATATCGCGCTCGGCAGGCATTGGCCGGATATGGTCGTTGTGTTAGATGTCGACTCCGACACAGCGAAGATACGGATGAAAACGGTACCTGACCGGATTGAACAGCGAGATCAGAACTATCACGACGCAGTCCGGAAAGGATTTATCGAGCAGGTACAACAGGATCCGGATCATTACCTGTTGATCGACGCCTCGCCACCGGCCGAAACGGTATTTGCTGACCTGATGGATGCGTTGAAGCATAGAACAGAAGACTGGTAGATGTTCCCATAATCACCTGTCCCGATAACAGCGATTCGGATGATCGTCCGATAGCTGTTTTATTACTTTTATCCCTTATATTCCGGCGTAAACCGTGCCGATGATGATTGAACACAATCGGCAATCCACCGAGAGATTGATCAGCCATGATGTTCAATTCCTGGGAATTCGTCTGTTTCATAATTCCTGTCCTGATGCTGTATTACATCCTTTCTCTTCGGGCACAGAATATTATGCTGCTCCTTGCCAGCTATTTTTTCTATGGCTGTTGGGACTGGCGGTTTCTTATACTGCTGTGGATATCGACCGTCGTCGATTACAGTGTCGGCAGGGCCATGCAGAAAAACGCGGGCGCTTTGCCAATCAGACGTGTGTTGCTCCTTGCCAGCCTGATCACCAACCTCGGTATACTCGGGTTTTTCAAGTACTACAATTTCTTTGTCGAATCCGGTACGACAATGCTCGAGTCGATTGGTATCCCTGTCTCGCCAGCGACGCTTCAGATCATACTGCCAGTGGGTATTTCGTTTTATACCTTTCAGACGTTGGCATATACCATCGATGTGTACCGTAGGAAAATCGAGCCTGTGCGTGACGTATTACACTTTGCACTTTACATGGCGTTTTTCCCACAGCTTGTTGCAGGTCCGATTGAACGGGCGCAGCATCTTCTGCCCGCATTAGCACGTAAGCGGACCGTGACCGATCGGCATATCGGTTCGGGCCTGCTGCTGATCATCGTCGGATATGTCAAGAAACTTGCCGTTGCCGATTTTCTCGCCGGCTCTGTGAACGCCTTCTTCAGCAGCCCCGGACAATACCATTCGCTTCAACTGGTTGTCGGTGTTTACGCCTTTGCTCTTCTCATTTACGGTGACTTCTCAGGCTATACAGATATTGCCAGGGGAACCAGTCGATTGTTGGGGATCGAACTCATGGTCAACTTCAGGAGGCCCTATTTCGCTTCCAACATCACCGACTTCTGGCGGAGGTGGCATATTTCACTGTCGACCTGGTTGCGTGATTATCTTTATATTCCGCTCGGCGGGAGTCATTGCAGCAGATGGAAAATGTATCGTAATCTGATGATCACCATGCTGCTGGGTGGATTGTGGCACGGCGAAAGTTGGAATTTCGTGATCTGGGGCGCGTTGCACGGCGTATTTCTCGTTGCACATAAAATGTACACTGCCGGTTCTGATAAAACTGAACCCGCTGTATCGCCTCATACATTTCATGCCTTGGTGCGTTCGGTGGCGGGTGGCGTGATCACTTTCCATCTTGTCTGCTTTGCGTGGATTTTCTTCCGCGCTTCTTCAGGTTACGACTCGCTGATATACCTGCAATCAATCGCCGGGAACGGCCTGGTGGTCGATACGCAATTGCTCAAGGAGTTACATCAACTGTTAATCGTTGTGGTGATCCTGCTTGTCATTGATTTACCCAAGGCGGCTATGGAACGTCGTGGCAGAGAATGGCGTCACATCGGATGGTTCTGGCAGGGCGCATTTGCCGGCGTCATGATCTGCTGCCTGCTTCTACTCGGAGATCGTATCAATGCCCCGTTTATCTATTTTCAGTTTTGATACGTTGCGGATATCACCCGGTAGTATATTTCACTTGGTGAAGGTAGTGGTTGTGGCACTTGTCATGGTCGCTGCCGCCGAGTTAATTGTCAGACTGGATCCAATGCCGAAAGCACTTGCCTTCGAATCCACACGAACCGGAACCATCTTTGATTATATGTACCAGCGCAGGCCGAAACTCAACTGCCTGTTTATCGGGAGCTCCCAATGTGCATATAATATCAGCCCTGCCGATCTGATTGAGCACTGGCCGGCAGGGTCCGGCAGCGGAATGAACGCCTTCAACATGGGGATACCAGCGGCCTGTATATCCGATGTCAACACCATTTACCGGAAACTCGGTGCCGATTTCGATACTGATTTTCTCGTTTTCGTAGTCACACCCAGTGGCGGGCTGGCGAAATCGGACCTTCGCCTTATCGATAACTATGGCATCGACGACCTTACCGGCCGGCTTTCCACCGCCGAGCGTTGGTTGTCGAATCTTTATCTGTTCCGATATCGGAGGCAGTATCGTAATCTGAGATACCAGGTTTACGCTCTGATCGATCGTAATCTCTCGGGTGATATCAAACGGCGACTCGGACCATACGCACGCGGCTGGTGGCCTGGTGAAGGCCGGTTCGACAGTGAAGTGGATTTAAATCAGCAGGTTGACGAACCGAATCGTAAACGCAGGCAGTGGATTGTCCCGGACATCGTTTTCCAGTCACTCCAGAGGACCGTTCTGCTTGCACAGCGGCGTGGGGCGGAAGTGATTCTCCTCGTTCCGCCGCATCCACCTCGTTTCAACCGGGTGATGATCGATCCTGACGCTGAATGGCAACATTTTTTGAGCAGGCTGGGCGCTATCGCTCAAGTCACCGGTTGTCGGGTTATCGACCATCACGCACTGGTTGAATTTACTGATATCCATTTTTTCGACTATACTCACCTGAAGAACAACGATGCCAGGCGGTACAGTCGTTTTCTCACCGGTTCCCTTGAAATGGCGATGCACGAGTTTGAACCAACTAATCATGATTGCGCTGTCGCCGCATTCCCAGACCAATGACAATTACTTTTCATATCCCACCGTCAGGGGCACTGTTTTCCGTATCTGACCATCCTGGACAGTGATGTTGAGCGGCGATCGTCTGCCGTCGGCTTTTTTTGCAGGCAGGCGGTCGTTATCGATGATGTGCTGGATGGCCATGAGTCCCTCGAGCAGCATTTCCGGACGAGGCGGGCAGCCGGGGACGTAGACATCCACGGGCATGAACTGGTCGACTCCCTGCACCACGGCGTAGGTATCGAACACGCCGCCTGTCGAGGCGCAGGCGCCCATTGAGATGACCCATTTCGGCTCGGTCATCTGCAGGTAGATCCGCTGCAACACAGGCATCATCTTGATCGCGACCCGGCCGGCGACGATCATCAGGTCGCATTGGCGAGGACTGAATCGCATCACCTCGGCGCCGAAACGGGCCATGTCATACCGGCTGGAAGCTGTCGCCATCAGCTCGATCCCGCAGCAGGCCGTGGCGAACGGCATTGGCCACAGTGAACTGCGCCGCGACCAGTTGATCAGCTTCTGGAGCTGTGTTGTCATGAACCCTTTGGGCGTGATCAGTGTTTCAATACCCATCTGCTGTCCGACCTTTCCATACCTGCTCCCGATCCTGTAATCCTAGGCGAAATCCATCGGCAGGGGAAGGGGGATGGCAGATTGAAGAAGTCGGATTGCACAATAGTGCTCGCTGATGGGGGAATGGGTATTGAAACCTTGTGTCTATGGGTGGCGGCTTGATGAGTCGCAGTCATCGTGGAAGTTGATTACTATTCTGAGTATGGCGAAGGACAATTCGAGAACCGGGCTGGTGGTTTTCTCTGACGACTGGGGACGGCATCCATCGAGTTGCCAGCATCTGATGATGCATCTGTTCGAGCGTTACCGGGTGCTCTGGGTGAACACCATCGGCACGCGCCGGCCGGGGCTGAGTATCGAGGATATCGGCAAGATGACCGGTCGCATCAGTTTATGGCTCCGCATGACCGAGCAGTCGGACGCCATGTCGGAGAATCTTCGTGTGGTCAGTCCGAAAATGTATCCCGGGTTTCGCAGGCAGTGGCAGCGGAAACTGAATCTGAGGCTGCTGGCGAAACAGCTTGACCGGGCGATGGACGAATGGTTCGGCAAGTCGGTGGACCACCGGATTGCCATTACCACTATTCCCATTACGGCCGATCTGATCGGACGCCTTCATGTCGATCGATGGGTGTACTACTGCGTTGATGACTTCTCCGCCTGGCCTGGGCTGGACAGGGATGTGATGGAAGTCATGGAACGCGAGCAGGTAGATAGGGTCGATTCGCTGATTGCCGTTTCGCAAACACTCTCGGACAGATTGCATCAGATGGGCCGGGAGTCGACTGTCCTGACGCACGGCATCGATCTTGATCACTGGCGGGAGCAGATCAACATCAGTGACGGCACCTTTGCCTGGATGAAGAAGGCCGCCCGGCCGCTTGTCATGTTCTGGGGTCTGATCGACCGGCGATTGGACACAGCGTGGTGCCGGGCGTTGCTCGAGCGATTGAAAGCATCCGGCGGGACACTTGTGCTTGTCGGCCCCCAGCAGTCACCTGATCCGCAACTGACGCGGCTGATCCATTCATATCCACTGGTTCTGCCGGGCTCAGTGCATTATTTTCTCCTGCCCACGCTGGTGAAATCCGCGAGCGTACTGGTCATGCCGTACGAGGATTCAACTGTGACGCGTGCAATGCAGCCGCTGAAGCTGAAGGAATATCTGGCCACCGGCAAGCCGGTGGTTGTGCGTGACCTGCCGTCGACCACCACGTGGCGTGACTGCTGTGATGTGGTCGATGATATCGATCGATTTGTATCGATCACGCTGGAGCGTGCGTTATCGGGGATATTACCGGCCGATCAGGCGGCGGGGCGTGAGCGCCTGGCGTCCGAGACATGGTCCGAGAAAGCCCGTCACTTTGAAAGCATTGTCTGTTCGGCCCGCAAGTGAACCGATGTTGATTTCATGACGGCAACCGGTGTCACGAAAGATAACTGCCCGTGGGAACACGCCAGGAGATGGAAGCACGGCCGGGATGAGCTTGTCACATCATCCGTGGTGAAAGTCGACCGTAGTCGTGTGTTGAAAGTTATCGGTCGGTGTATCGGTTCACTTTTCGCATGGCCGTATCTGCTGATATACCGGCTTGACAAGTGCATCCTCGGGCCTCGCCGGGCATTTACCGGGGGCAGTGAACGCGTCGCCCGGATTCCGGGATTGCTCGGCGTCTACATCCGGCAGGCGTTTTACAGGCGGACCATGAATCATGTTGGTTCGGATGTCTATTTCGGATTCATGAGCGTCTTCAGCAAGCCTGAAGTGTATCTGGGCGACCGGGTTTATATCGGGCGGTTCTGCAGTATCGGCTGGGCGAGGCTGGATAGTGACGTTATGTTAGCCGACGGCGTTCAGATTCTTTCAGGCCGGCATCAACATGGTGGCGGTGAAGTTCAAATAGGGCCAGATGAGCCGGTGCGATATGAACCGGTGCATATCGGAAGCGGGTCATGGCTAGGCGCCAATGCCGTGGTTATGGCGGATGTCGGCAGTCAGTCGATCATTGGTGCCGGAGCCGTCGTGGTCAGGCCGGTGCCCGATTGCGTCAGGGCAGTGGGTGTACCGGCGAAATGCCTGGAATAAGTTGCAATGATAGAGGTTGTGGAACAGATCGGTGATGTACTCGACGGCGAATTGCGTGAGTTTTTCAGCTCAGTTCGTGATACCTGCAAACCGGGGTCGCTTTGCGGCGAGCATGATCCGCGGTGGCTGCCCGTGCTGCGAGATGGTCTGAACCAGGTTCCCTTGGCACTCATTGCACGTGCGTCGGGCGTTCAATCGCCGGTGACGGGTTATCTGCCACTGGCTCTGATCAAGACCCGCCTTTTCGGCCGGTTTCTTGTGAGTCTGCCGTATCTGAACCGTGCCGGTGTGGTCACACATGACGCCGAGGCCGCGGACCAGCTGATTCACCGGGCTGTTGATATCGCCGGTGAGTTCAACGTGCAGTACCTGGAACTGCGCCATCACACGGACCCGATTGATCACCCGGCGATCACCCATAACAAAAATGAGAAAAGCCGCATGGTTCTGTCATTGCCTGACAGCGAGTCACAGTTATGGCAGGAAATCGGTTCGAAAGTGCGTAATCTTGTGCGCAAGGGCGAGAAGCACAATTTGAAGATCCGCTGGGGCGGCCATGAACTGCTTGACGGTTTTTATAGTATTTTTGCGGTGAACATGCGTGATCTGGGAACACCGGTCTACAGTCGCCGGCTGTTTCATGCCATCATCGAGCATTTCAACGGCGACGCTGAGCTGGCGGTGGTGGATTATGAAGGCGCCCCGATCGCGGCGGCGCTGCTGGTCCACGATCGACTCGGACAGGCCGCGTCAACACAGGTACCATCGGCCAGCAGTTTGAGACAGTTCAACTTTACCAACGCGAACATGTGGATGTACCACCAGCTTCTGCAACGTGCCATCATGCGGGGCAGTGTCATTTTTGATTTCGGCCGGTCAAGCGAAGGGTCCGGCACCTGGCAGTTCAAGAAGCAGTGGGGGGCACAGCCTCAGCCGACCGTCTGGCAGTATCATCTCCGTCACGGCGACCTCGACACCGTCCGGCCGGACAATCCAAGGTATCGCCGGCGTATCACGGCCTGGCGTAAGCTGCCTGTTTGGGTGACGCGGCTGGTCGGGCCCAGTATTGTTCGCGGCATACCCTGATCGTAACATGATGTCAGCTTTAAAGATCGTAGATGTTTACGTTTTTACTTCCTTTCCCTGACGAATGGTTTTCTGGTTGACCCATGGCGCAAATACAGGTAAATTAAACTTACTGTTGTTAATCAAAGTAGTCTTTATTGCGTCACCATTCTGTAGTTCTGGAGAGAGAAAGACTGGAAGAACATATTTTTATTCACCTGACAGCAAGGTGAGGGGTAGATGAACATGTACAATACCATGATACGTTCGTTACAAAGTCTCGCGGGTCTCTGTCGTGAAGTTCAGCGAAAGCGTAAGTCATTGATCGCATCAGGACAGATCAAGGGTGATACCTCTGTTACCCATTTGGAACCGCTTGAATCAAGAACACTGCTTTCTGCAACGTTTATTGTCGATACCCCTTACGACGTGGTTGATCCGGAAGACGGCTTGATCAGTCTTCGGGAAGCGTTGCAGGAAGCCGCTGCGCTGCCCGGCGACGACGTGATCCAATTCGATGCCGCACTCAGTGGTCAAACCATTTCGCTGCAACCCGCCTCGCCGCTGATTGTCGACAGTAACGTCGATATCCAGGGACTCGGTTCTTCGCAATTGACCATCGACGCTGGTGCCGCCGGACGGGTGTTTCATGTATCAGGTGCGGTAACCGTTACGATCAGCGGATTGACGATCACCGGCGGCTCGACGATCGGGGACGGTGGGGGTGTGCTGAACGAAAGTGGAAATCTGACGATTACCAACTGTGTTATACATGCCAATCACGCGGATCAGGACGGCGGCGGCGTGTGCAACCTGAACGGGCAGTTGCAACTGGATAACGTCACCGTTTCCGACAATACCGCCAATGTCGGCGGCGGCATATACAATAACTCGGCGGGTATTATTACTATCGAAAACGGCGGGACGATCTCAGGTAACCAGGCGGTTAGCAGCGGGGGCGGCATTTACAACGCCGATACACTTACCATCACCGGCATTTCCATCTCGCAGAATTCAGCCGGTACCAGCGGCGGGGGAATCTATAACCTGGGACTGCTGACAATCGATGATGTCACCCTTCACAACGACGATGCGATTCTTTACGGCGGGGGAATCTACAATCATACCGGAGCACTGCTGAATGGTGGATATTTGACCATATCCGGCGGCCATGCCGAAAGCGGCGGCGGGGTGCATAACTGCGGGAACGCCGTGATCGATAACACATCATTCATAAGCAACGTCACGGATGTGCCCGGAGTCGGCGGCGGCGGGGGAATTTATAACCATGCCGCAGGCGTCATGACACTCAATAACAGTGAACTGACGGATAACTTCAGTCTGTTCCACGGCGGCGGAATCTATAACGCCGGCGAATTGACCGTGATCGGTTCGATCTTCGATAACGATTCCTCCAGCGGCTACGAAGGCGGCGGAATTTACCACGCCATCGATGCGCAGCTTACCATTCACGGCGGTGTTTTCATGAACTGCTCGGCACTCAAGGGCGGTGGAATTGCAAGCGGCGGTGAAATGAACGCCGATAATATTACATTGACAAACAATATCGCCGGCGACGGCGGCGGCATGAGCACGTGGCACAGCTCGATGTCCGTTACCAATGCCATCATTACCGACAATATCGGTGAACTGCATGGGGGCGGAATCTATAACGGCGGTTATCTTACACTGACCAATGCCACCATAAGCGGTAACATCGCTGAGTTGTGGGGCGGCGGCGGAATCTATAACGCCAATACTCTCGAGCTCAATAACGCCACACTCTCGGGGAATGCCTCCGCCGCACACGGTGGCGGCATTCATAACCAGGGAACACTTACCGCTACGAATGCCACCATTACCCTCAATACCGCCAATTTCGATGACGATACCTACGGCATGGCGGGTGGCGTATACGGCTATGACGCGCTGCTTTACAACACCATTGTCGCTGGAAATGTGACCGGCACCGCCTCGCCGGTCCAGGACGATGTCAAACACGATTTCGATCCCGAAAGCGCTTACAACCTGATTGGCGTCGGTGACGGCAGCACCGGGCTGGCTGATGGTGTGAACGGCAACATGGTGGGTACATCCGCCGTTCCACTCGATCCGATGCTCGGACCCCTTGCCGATAACGGCGGTATCATGCTCACGCATGCCCCGCTGGCAGGCAGTCCCGCGATCGATGCCGGTGACGACACATGGGCGGTCGCCGCGGGACTGGTGTCCGATCAGCGAAGTTATGACAGGTTCATTGACGGCGTAGTGGATCTGGTCCCCACGGTGGATATCGGTTCGGTTGAATACGGTGCGACGACATATTCACCCTGGCTCGCGGCGGATATCGGAACGGTTGCTGCGGCAGGGCATTACACTGTTTACGACGGTGTTTTCACAGTGGCGGGTTCAGGTGAGGATATCTGGGGCGAAACAGATGAATTCTACTATCTATATCAGCAGGCTGAAGGCGATGTGGAAATAATCGCCCGGGTCGATGCACTTCAGAATACCGATGAATGGGCGAAAGCCGGCCTGATGGTTCGCGAATCACTCGATGCCGATTCTCCCAACGCGATGATCGCGGTTCTGCCCGAAATCGGTATGAATTTCCAGACTCGCAGTGAAGCCGGCGGCGTGACGGACAATGTCGGCTTGAGCGGCAAGCTGCCCATGTGGCTGAGATTGATCCGAAGCGGGGATACCTTTACCGCTTATGCCTACTACGACGGTCAGGCATGGGTTCAGATTGCATCTCAGACCATCGAGATGGCCGAGGATGTTTACGTAGGCCTGGCCGTGACGTCGCATAACGACGGTATGGTCGCCAATGCGGTTTTCGAACAGGTGCATGTGACTGAAAATATCCTCTCAGAATCAACAGTTTATGACGATGCTGATCCCGAAATGATCTATACCGGTACGTGGGATGCTCGAACGGGTGTCGGTGGCAGATATGACCTGACCACCCATGAATCCAACGAAGACGGGGCATCGATGGAATATACATTTACAGGGACCGGTATCGAACTGATCGCCGAACGCCAGCTATGGGGCGGTACCGCGGATGTCTATCTGGATGACGTTCTGCAGGAATCGGTCAGCTTCGCGTCAGCATCACCCGATCAGTTGCAGCAGGTGGTTTTCGCTGTCAAGGGGCTCGATGCCGATGAATATACCATCCGGATTGAAAACAGCGGAACGGACTGGATCTATATCGATGCCGTCCATGTATTCAATGAAGCGCCGGCGGAGCCTGCCGGTCTGGTCGCCGTCGCAGGTGAGGATTACATCGACCTGAGCTGGGATGACAGTACCGAAACTGACCTGTCGCACTATAATGTTTACCGGTCGATGACGCGTGAAGGCAACTATATACAGATCGAGGGACTGGTCCGGACAAGTACGTTCCGTGATACGAACGTCCAGCCTGATGAAGACTACTATTATCTGGTTACCGCGGTCGATGTCTGGGGGAATGAGTCCTTCCATTCAGAAAAGGCCGGCAATGTCATGGGTGACCTGGTAGTCTCCCTAGCCATCGATGAATTCGACGGCGGTTATCAGCCTGCCGATCTCAGCCTGCGAGAGGCGATTTACCTCGCCCTGTTGAATCCGGGCGACCAGGTGATCACATTCAGCAGTTCACTGAACGGTCAGACGATCGCTCTCAGCCCGGTTCTGAATCAGCTCGAAATCTACAGCAGTCTGACGATACAGGGGCCAGGCGCGGACTTGCTGGCCATTGACGCAGGCGGGAACCACCGGGCGATTTATGTCGGACAGAACATCGACGTGACGATCACCGGCCTGGCTATTACCGGCGGCGGAGCCAGCGGGCAGGGCGGCGGAATCTATAACGAAGGCAGTACGCTGACCCTCGATGCCATGTGGATTGACAATTGCGAAGCAGGTGACGGCGGGGGGATCTATAACAATGGCGGCAGCCTCTTTGTTTCGGATATGACGGTTTCCGCAGGTGACGCTGAATTCAACGGCGGTGGCATCTATACAGCCGGTGGCGTTGTTATCATGAAGAATTCAACGCTTTCGGGGAACAGCGCCGTTACTTCCGGCGGCGGGATGTATTCCGATACCGCAGCCGTGACACTCACCAACGTGACGGTGACTGCAAATCATGCACTGACAAGCGGCAGTGGAGCCGAAATCATTGCAGGCAGCGCCCTGATCCGGAACAGTATCGTCGCCGGTAACGTCACCGATAATATCAACGGTACAATCGACCCGAGCAGCAGCCATAATATCATTGACGTCGAGCCCCTACTGGAACCCCTGGCGGATAACGGCGGGCCGACGCCGACACATGCGTTGATCGCGGGAAGCCCCGCACTCAACAACGGCAACGACAGTTACGCCGACGCAGCCGGGCTCGTAACGGATCAGCGGGGCGAAGAGCGATTTGTCAATACCGTTGACATCGGCGCGTTTGAAGCGGATATCCAGGGGCCCGTTCCGCCGACGAATATTATGATTACCCCCGGCGACGGGCGATTAACACTCGACTGGGATCACAGCGCATCACCGAATATCCTCTATTACAAAGTCTGCCGTGCGGAAGTCACCGGCGGACCGTACCAGTGCGTGGCTGTCGCTTTCATGGGCGACAACATTACCGATACGACCGTTTACAATGACGTCACATATCATTATGTGCTTGTCGCGGTCGACAACACCGGCCAGGAATCGGGTTACTCGCAGGAAGTCTCTGCAATGCCGACGGCCGGTGTGCCTGAATTGCCTCCGACTGTTCAAATGACGGCAGCACACACTGAGACCGAGGACACATCATCAGATTCTGCGGCAGAGACGCCACGTCTGTTCAAGGCGGCCGCGGTGAAGCACCAGCTTATGCGGTGGCGGGGGCGACTTGGTCTGAAGCTTCACGCTGCCAGGATGACTTACGCCGGACTGCTTCAGGATGCGGATGATCAGATGGATATCTACAGGCTGCTCTGAACTATCAGATGAGCGTTTTTGTATTTGCCTCCAAACATTAAATACGCATGACTCTTCCGTCAGAATTGGACACGACAACACCGGTCCGGGTGGATATGATAACGGCATGTCAGGCGTGTTCAGGGCTATTCTTCTGATTTCAACCGCTTTCCTCCTGTCGGGGACAGGTCTTTCGGGGTGTGATGACGAGACGATCCGTGTATATCACGTTGACGGTGACAGCAATGAGATTTCTCATCATGACGCGATGTCCACGACACCAGACAGGATTGCCTGGGAACTACCGGCCGGCTGGCAGGTCGGCGACAGTCTGCATCCGTTTCGTTATGCCACACTCTATGCGGGTTACGACCATGACGAGCTTATCGAGATCGCCGTGTCAAGCCTGTCCGGCGACGGTGGCGGACTGTCAGCGAATGTCAATCGCTGGCGGGGTCAGATGGGACGTGAACCGCTGACTGATGACGAGATACATCAACAGGTGAAGCTGCTTTCAGAGACGACGTTGCCGGCGTGGCTTGTGGAAATCAGCGACAGTCATGGTGGCATGACGGAGCAACACATGATTATCGCTGTGATAACAGGCCCCGACAGCACATGGTTCGTCAAAGCACGCGCTACCCAGGTCGTTATCAACAGGCACCGTGACGACTTTATCAGCTTTGTGCGAAGTATTCGGATGACCGGGGAGGGAGAATGACGGAAAAGCGTATTCCTGTGCCACGGAGAGTGGTGTATTGGCTGGGTCATCCCCTGTTCGCCATTCTGTTGTTTCTATTGGCAATGTTCATTATTTTTCTGGGCACTTTCGCACAGCGGCATGATGATATCAGCAGTGTGGTCCGGACGGTTTTTCACAGTTGGCTCTTCTGGTTCGAGCCGGGGAGTTTCCTGTACGGCTATGATAGCGGCAGTTCATTCCGATTGCCGATGCCCGGCGGGTTCGCCGTCGGATTGTTGATGATCGTAAATATTGTCGCCGCTATGATCCGGCGGTTACGGTATTCCGCGAAGTATGCGACCGTTTTCGCTATCCACCTCGGTATGATCGTACTGCTTGCCGGTGAGGCCGCCACATCGCTGGTGACGGAATCAGGTGTCATGACTGTCCGGGAGGGCGAATCGAGTTGTTACATCGAAAAACCAGAGCATTGGGAACTGGCAGTGGTAAATGTGAGTGATCCCGAACGGCATCAGGTATTCGCCATACCCGATAATTTGCTCAGGAAAAGCGGGCGGCGGATATCACATGAATCGCTGCCGTTCGAACTGATTGTCGTGCAATGGCTGCCGGATTCCACAATCAGCCCGGCGGATAATGATGCGGTTGATACAAATCCGGCCACCGCGGGGGCCGGCCTGAAATATATAGCCCGGCCATCGTCTGCAGCGACTACACCTGCGGCAGGTATCATGCAGCCGGTGCCTTCGATCTATATACGTGTGACAATCGGCGATCAACCGCTGGATACGTTTCTTCTCTCGCATTATTTCGACAGGGGTGAATCGATCGCAGTCGGGGGAGCAGAGGGGACTGGGGTGAGTGGTGGTGGCGTTGAGAGTGGGGGAGGGGGTGAGAGAGTGGGGTGGGACTGGCGGTTGCAATTGCGTCCCGAGCGTATCTACAAATCCTATACGATCCATCTGCTGGACTTTGAACGCCAGTTGTATGAAGGTACCACTCGCCCGAAAAGCTTCATCAGCCGCATACGGCTCGTTGATCCCGGTTATCATGAAGATCGGGAAGTGTTGATTGCCATGAACCGGCCGCTACGTTACCGGGGTGATACCTTGTACCAGTATTCATACGACCAAGATGAAAAGGGGACCCGGTTGCTCGTGGTGAGCAATCCCGCACGACTGGTTCCTTACGCGGCTACGGTTATCGTCAGTCTGGCTATGCCGATGCTGTTCCTGGTTCAGATGGCCGCGTTTGGCCGAAGGAGGCCGGACCTGTGAAGAACCCGCATCGCTATATCATGACGGTGATGGTGTTGTTACTGGCGTGGTATGCAGCAGGCGAGCTGGTCCGGAAAAATCGCCCGGGCGGTTTTGATTACGATCGCCTCGGACGGTTGCCGGTTGTTTCCGACGGCCGACTCAAGCCGTTCGATACCGCGGCTCGCAATAATCTGCTGCTGATCAGCGGACGAAGCAAGATACGGCACAATAAGCAGAAACTTTCAGCAACGCGCTGGCTGGCGGAGTTGATGTTCGGCCAGGGTGAGATCGATGCCTGGCCGGTTTTTCTGATCGATGATACGGCAATACTCGGTGGTCATGATCATGTCCTTGGCAGACGGGATCGTTTTTCATGGGAGCAGTTGCAGCCGCAGATCGACACCGTCCGGCAACAGGCCGCTGTTGCGAGGCAGGTCCCGGTTCAGCATCGAAGTCGGTACCAGGTACAGGTCATGGAACTTGACAACCGGCTCGATCGATACGTCCAACTCGCCGGCTGGGAGGAATTACGTTTGATTTCTCCGACGTCGAACCAGGACGGCTGGCTTACCTTCAGACAGGCGCTGGCACGAAGCAGTTTTCAGGACGGCTCTTCAGACGGTGTGCTCGAACGATGGTTGCAAATTGCACAGGCGTATCGAGACGGCGACAGTGAGGTGTTCAACCGGCACGTGACAGCGCTGCACGATCGGATGAATGAACTTATGCCCGAATCCCTTGATAAAGTCGATTTCGAAGCATCGTTCAATACGATCAGCCCATTCGGGAAATCGATTACGATCTACTTCGCGGCGTTCGGGTTGGCCTGCCTGTCACTTGTGACGCGTCTGAAGTTTCTCAGACGCTATTACCTGCTGTTGCTCATTGCGGGTCTGGTCTTGTCGACGTTCGGGCTCGCGGGCAGGGTTTATATTCAGAACAGGCCGCCGGTAACCAATCTGTATTCTTCTGTCATATTCGTCGGCTGGTTTTGCGTGCTGCTGGGCGTGATACTCGATGGTCGGTACCGTGACAGGATAAGCGGTATCACGGCTTCGGCGATCGGGCTGGTGAGTATGATCATTGCATGGTACATGGCGCTCGACGGCGATACGATCGAAATGATGCAGGCCGTACTCGATTCGAATTTCTGGCTGACCACGCATGTACTCACAATCGCCATGGGTTATGCGGCCGGTTTTCTGGCAGGTGGTTTGAGTGTGGTTTTCATCATCCGGTATATCACCTCACCCGATTTCGCCGACCGGGACAATTCGGAATTAGCGGGACTGATTCTCGGCGTGACCTGTTTCTCGCTTTACTTCACCTTTCTCGGCACCATGCTGGGCGGTATCTGGGCCGACCAGGCCTGGGGACGGTTCTGGGGCTGGGACCCGAAGGAAAACGGGGCGGCACTCATTATTCTCTGGCAGTTGATTATCCTGCATGCATGGTGGAGCGGCCTGATCCGTGGCAGGGGGCTGGCGGTGCTCAACGTCGGTGGAAATATCGTCATCGCCTGGTCATGGTTCGGCGTGAATATGCTCGGCATCGGCATGCACTCCTACGGCTTTATGAACGCTGCAGCCTTCTGGCTTGTCCTGTTTATCTTCAGCCAGTTGCTGGTCATGACGGTTGGACTGATGCCTGCCGGTTGCTTGAACAGTCTGATTCGGCGGAGATCGGTGGAGAATGCCTATAATGGAAGATAGTTTTCAGTTAAATGACAAGGAAACAGCATGCTGGATGTCAGCTATCTTTACTGCGGCTCAAATACCGGTTCTGTGCCGCATCGTTATGGCCGTGATGTGGTGGGTGGGGATGCCGTACGTGCACTTCCTCGAGCTGAAAATGCTTCAGATCGCAGGCCCGTCGTGGTTTGGAACGTAACCCGTGTCTGCAATCTGAAATGCCGGCATTGCTATACCGATTCCCACGCTTGTCGTTATCCGGATGAACTGAGTACGATTCAGTGCAAGGCGGTTTTGGAAGATCTTGCGGCATTTCAAGTCCCCGTTGTGCTTTTCTCAGGCGGCGAGCCGCTGATGCGCCCGGATATCGAAGAACTGCTCGCCTATGCACGATCACTTGGCCTGAGGATCGTCCTGTCAACCAATGGAACACGGATCGATCAGGCCACAGCGTCTAAAATCCATCAACTCGGTGTCTCCTACGTCGGTATCAGTCTGGACAGCGCCGTGCCGGAAATTCACGATCGATTTCGCGGCGTCAGCGGAGCATTCGACCGGACCATGGCCGGGTTCAGATATCTTGCCACAATCGGCCAGAAGGTCGGACTTCGCCTGACACTTACGCCGGAAACCGCGTCCAACCTTGACCGGCTCTTTGATTTTATCGAGCGTGAACGGATCAACCGCGCCTGTTTCTATCACCTGTGCCCCGCCGGCCGGGGCCGCGAATTGAATGAAATGTCCAACGGAGAGGTGCGACGGGCGATCGATCAGATATTCGATCATACCCGTGACATGATCAGTCGCGGCCGGCCGATCGAAGTGCTGACCGTTGATAATCACTGTGACGGAGCATGGCTTTATCTCAGGTTGCTGCGAGAAGACCCCGAACGGGCGGAAGATGTGCTCAAGCGACTTCTCTGGAACGGCGGGGCGAGGTTCTCAAGTGGAGTGGGAATTGCCAATATCGACTCAACCGGGAACGTACACGCCGATCAGTTCTCTATGTTCAGGTCGTTCGGCAATGTGATCGACCGGCCGTTTTCCGATATCTGGCGGCGTGGTACGGATCCGATTCTGGCAGGATTGCGAGACCGGCTTCCCCTGCTGAAAGGCCGGTGCGCGGATTGCCGGTTCAAAGCCATCTGCGGCGGCGGGTTACGGGCAAGAGCAGAAATCCTGACCGGCGATCCCTGGGCGGCGGATCCCGCCTGTTACCTGACCGATGAAGAAATAGCCGGGAAATCAATCACCCCGCCGATATAACCGTTAAAGTTTAACTGTTTTAACGCCCGTAATTGTTACACCGACAGGCATCTGCCCATTCATGAGGTATCTTTCTTCTTAGAAAGATGCACAGTGTCATTGTGCAACAGGCAGGTTAAGTATTGTAGTGAGGGGAAAAAGATGCACAGGTATAACGATCCATGGATTCATACCATTGTCCGGTTGGTCACCGTCACGATCGCAACACTGGTTCTGACAGGTTGGAACACGGCTTATGTTCTGGCCTATGAAGATGGCGATGTCGTCACCGGCGTATATGTCAGTGACCTGCTCGATCCGGTAGTCGTTCCCAATGACGCTTACGACGGCACACCTGGATCGATGGCGTCAAGTACCATTCTGATTACGGAAGACGATGACGGCTTTCCCGTTTCACCGGGCCATATGGTCGCCGACCTGAGTGTCAAACTCTGGATGTCAAGCGATTTTCTCGGTGATTTGACCATCAAGCTGAAACATGAAGATACCATGGTCTGTCTCTTGAATCGTCCAGGCATCACGGGTATTCCCGATGACGGAACGATACCCGGCGGAAATGGTGCCAATCTCAGCTTTGATTTTCCCATCACATTTACAGATGATGAAATGGATTGGGCTGCTGAGCTGATGGGCTCGGATATTCTGGGACATCAGGTTGTTGGTGATCCGAGTAACGGCAGCAGTGATACCTATTTCCCCTACGGCGATGGTGTCGAGCCGGAATTGCTGTCCACGTTCATCGGCAGTGCAGCGTCGGGTGAATGGACCCTGTTTATCGGTGATTCCTCTCCCAATGCCCCCACTGTTCCCGTTGCTGAACTTCAGAATTGGTCTATTACCATGGACCGGGTTATCCCTGAACCGTCGTCATGTTTCATGCTCGGCAGCTTGGCAGTGTTACTGTTGCAGCGGGTAAGAAGATGCAGAAATTAATATCTGATCGATGGCCGGATAATGACATAATGCAACTGATAGCCATCCGTCCATGGTTGTATGCCCGGCACATGTCCCGGTAAGAACCAATCCGGAATATATACGTATTGTTTGAAATAGACGAGCCCTGTCGATGACTGCTTACCTGTTGGGTGAATCGGGGTCGACGTTGCTCATCATGGTTTGAGGATCAGCTTCAAACGGATTACCATATTCCAGGAAGGTGAGAAAATCCTGTTCTGTCGATTCCAATATGATGCCGGCCTGGCGGATGTGCAGCCCGGCTCCACCGGCGTTCACAAAGGCGACGTATTGATCGTAGATCTCGCCGCCGATCCCGTCGCCGGCCCCCAACCGGGCCAGGGCGGTGGATTCAGTGTTGTGCGGACACCAGTTGTCCGTTTCTTCTGTGAGAGTCGTGACGCGGTTATCGACAATGGTCAAAAAACGCTCATGTGTGCAACTCGTGCAGACAGCGATTGTTAGGACGATGACCGATAAGAAAATTAAGGACCTGAGCATGATGGTAATCCCGTTTCCCAGTCGATTTACCCTTATTGGTGATATCGACGGTTTCCAAGGACCCCTGAAGTGCCCACAGGCCGTTTAAACGGAAAGATCGAACACTGACACCGGTTTTTTTTCTGTTGTATTAGAGATTTCATGGATGATCGGGTGGGTTGTGTCAGAATTAGGATAGTTCGATGGGGATCACAGTTCGGGATGCGTAAGGATTTCCGCTGTTGATGCCCTAGAGAGGGAAAAGGCGTATTTGAAAATCACTCACCGACATAACTGGTTCAGTGGTGGGTTGACACAGCGATCCGTAGTCGAAGCTGTAAGTACAGGTGTGGTATGGTGCATCATGCTGGCTACGACCTTTGCTGTTGTGGGTATCACGTATGGTCAGGTAGCAGATGCTGTTGTCAATGACACCGACGGTAATCTCAATCCGTTGGGAACGACCGAAGGTGATGGTCCGCGTTATGTGGTGGGGAATCTGCAATTGCGTTATGTCGGCCGACGTGACGAGGCCCCTTCGATCAGCCGGTTGATGCAACACGAAGTGCTCATTGGTCTGGGTAAAACAGGCTACGTTGCGCCACAGGCGGATGTCGAAATTCTGAGAAGAACACTTGAGGAAATAGCTTTCCGACCGCCGGAACCTTATCACGGCAGCGCAATTCGCGCAATTGCCGAACAGGTGCGAAGGCATCTGAAAGATCGATACCGCATTGATGCAACGGTTCGGCCTGACCCGTCGCAGATTGACGGCGTCGGCGATGACCTGCGAAGAAAAGGTGATACCGCATTGCGTTTGAACATCGCCATGGGCGGCGTCCCGGCGGTCACTCTGGACAAGGTGCCCGAAACCACGGTTTCCCGAAAAGTCGAAGCATCCGATATCGACGGGCCGGTTTATGAAATCGGTGAATTGAAAGTCCATTACCTGCAGAGCCGGCCGGGTCTGCCGACCACAGATCAGTTGATGAAAATTCCCGTTACACTCGGCGTCGGAAAAGGCGGATATATCGCCCCTCGTAAAGGAGTACCGGTAGTCAACCGGCACCTCGAAGATATGGCCTATCGACCCGTTGAACCCTATTACGCCAGTGCGATCCAAACGATCCTTGAAGCTGTTCGCGATAATCTGACTGATCGCGGATTCATGGGGGTTTACGTTGCGCCGGATCCCGTCCAGATCGACGAATCGGGTAATGACCTCAGGCCTGCAGGACAGTCTGCCTTTCAGATTCTCGTTACCCTTGGGATGGTCACTGAACTGCGAACCGTCGCCGCGGGTGACCGGATCCCCTCTGAAGAGCGGATCAATCATCCCGTACATGAACGGATACGCGAGCATTCCCCGATTCAGACCAGGCAGCATGTCGAGGAGACAGACGATTCATCACAAAGCAGTGTTCTCAATCGGGAAGTGCTCGATGATTATGTATATCAGCTCAGCCGCCACCCCGGCCGACGTGTGGACGTGGCGGTTTCTACAGCGGAAGATCCCGGCGGGATCGCACTCGACTATATCATCACCGAAAACAAACCGTGGTCCATCTTCGCACAACTGTCAAATACCGGTACCAGCCAGACGGGACAGTGGCAGCAGCGATTCGGTTATTACCACAACCAGCTTACCAATAACGACGACCGATTAAATATCCAGTACCTGACGGCCGGTTTCAATGATGTGCATGCCGTCGCCGGCTCTTATGAATTTCCGCTTTTCGATTTCGATCGCCTGCGCCTGCGTCTGGCCAGTAGCTGGAGCGAATATACCGCTTCGGATGTCGGGTTCTTCAATGATACCTTTACCGGCGAATCGTACGAACTCGATGCCGGTATTTCGGCGAATATCTACCAGGACAAGTTCTTCTTCGTCGACCTGACCGGCGGGGTGAAGTATCTTGATATCGAGGTTGCTAACACCTTACCCGGATCCGTAGCGGCTTCAGAGAACTTCATTATTCCCTATATCGGCCTGGCAATGGAACAGCAGACCGAATGGTTCAGCACCTTCGGCAACATTCAGCTGGAGTGGCAATCGTCCGCTCTGAATAACGTGGATCGTGGCCAGCTCGACAACCTCGGTCGTAATTCGCCTGAGGATGACTGGATTGTGCTGAGCTGGGATCTGGGACATTCGGTTTATCTTGAACCGCTGCTCTTCCGTGAAGCGTGGAATGATCCGACGACACCGGAAAGCTCGACACTCGCCCATGAACTCTTTTTCGCATTCAAGGGACAGTATGCCTTCGATTACCGGCTTATCCCGCAGGTGATGCAGGTTCTGGGCGGCCAGTATACCGTGCGTGGATATCCCGAGTCGGTGGTGGCGGCCGATACGGTGCTGATCGGAAAACTCGAGTACCGGTTCCACCTGCCGCGGCTGTTTCCCGTCGAGCCCCAGCCGGCTCAGCTTTTCGGCGAACCGTTCCGCTGGGCGCCGCAATACGTTTACGGCCGGCCGGACTGGGACCTCGCGTTCCGCGGATTCGCCGATATCGGCCACGCCACCAGTAACGGCCGCGGCGCAATTCCCGCTGAGCCGGATGATACACTTGTCGGCAGTGGAATCGGCCTCGATTTGACGTACAAGCGAAATCTGAGATTAGGTCTGGATTGGGGCTTTGCTCTGAAAGATACTGAAGATGGCAAGGTAAAAGCAGGCTCCAATCGTATTCATGTCCTGGTTACCGTTCTCTATTGAATCGTCTGCCAGCGCAAGTCTATAATATAGAATGGACACCGGGAGAGGGGAAAGAGAAAATGAGACGGATGAATAACGGAAAAGTCGCTTTAATTATCGGGTTTACCGCAGGTTGCCTGTCCATGTGCATTTTGATATGTACACCCGTACTCGCCGCGCCGAAAGGCGGGCAGAGTCGTGGTGCTGCCATTACCCGGCAGGGCAAGGTCACCGATATCGACCTGCTCGACCGCAACAGTATCATCAACTGGCACAGTTACAATCTCGCCGCTGATGAAACGGTCAATTACCGGTGGTCGCAGGCGGAACTTGCTCGTTCGCTCAACCGGATCAATCAACTCGGCGGCGTATCCGAGATCGCCGGGTTGATCAACGCACCGAATGTGCAGCTTTACTTCGTCAATCCGGCGGGTATCTATTTTTCAGGTGGCGCGAGAATCAATGCAGCCTCACTGTATGCCGCCGCCGCTGAAATGACCGACAGGGATTTTTTGAATGGCGTCGACCTGTTCAGCCATGTCCAGGGCAGTGTGGTCAATCACGGCAATATCGACGCTCAGTTCGTCAGTCTGATCGGCGGGCATGTGGGGAATCACGGGGTGATCAACGCGCCCGAGGGGCTCGTTACAATGCTGGCCGGTGACAGAGTTCTGCTCTCACGAAACGGCGACCGCGTTTATGTAGAAATCGACGGCCTGCCTCTGTCGGATGGACAGGCGCCACGTGCCGGCAGTACCACACCGGACCTGACTGCCGAGCCTGGTGTGGAGAATACCGGCCGGATCAATGCACCGAGGGGCGGTATTACTCTCGGAGCAGGTGATATGTACTCCCTGGCAATCAAAAACTGCGGCAACCTGAAAGCCGAAGGCGGCCGGATTGCCGTTATTGCCCATGACGGAGCAGTCGACAATTCGGGAACGATGGATACCAGTGTCAGCGAAGGACGCGCGGGTGATATCACAGTCAATGCTCCCACCATCGTTCATACCGGGCGGATTCACGCGGATAGTGAGGCCGGTACAGGCGGTTCGGTTCGGGTGATCAGTAACGACCATACCTTGCTACTCGATCACAGTGTAATCTCCGCCGCCGGCGGCGCCGGCATGGCCCACGGCGGTGATGTGCTTGTGCACAGCTACAATGGGCTGACCGTGTTTGGACCCGACGCACTGGTCGATGTTTCAAGCGGCGGTATGGGCGGCAGCGGCGGATTTGCCGAAGTCTCAGGTTACCGGCTTGATATGCACGGCTTCGTCGACCTGTTCGGCCAGGCCGAACCCGGGACGCTTCTCATCGATCCTTATGACCTGTACATTGAGGAAGTCGGCAGGCAGGATATCGTCAATGGACTGATCAGCGGCGATGGCTTCTACAATATCGCCGAAATCATCGAGTTCGATGACTACTTCGTCAGTGAACATTTCTTCGATATGTCCATCGGTTACCAGGTACTCCAGAATTACAACGGCGATATCATTCTTCAGGCGATGAATGACATCTTCGTCAATTACCAACTCGATTTCTCGCAGTACAACAACAACCTCACACTCGAAGCATTCAACAATATCAATTTCAACGCTCCTGTCTTCAATGCGAATGATCTTGTTGTCCATGCTGATTATGACGGTGACGGTTATGGCAGCATTTCATTAAGAAGTGAATTGAGTGGGTTAAACAGCCTCCTCTTCGATGGAGAGCAGATTAATCTTAATGTCAACGGGATTGCAACGGCAGGTACGCAGACCTATAACGGCCACGTCTATCTGTTGCAGGGAACGTCCTTCACCGCAGGGGGTTCAGGGGTACTGTTTAATGGTATGGTCGACGGACCGTTCGGACTTGAGGTAAACGGTAATGCATTATTCGCAGGCGATATCGGCTCGCAGATTTATGTAATGGACCTTATGGTGAGCGGCGATGCCGAGCTGAAAGGTGAAATCATTCAAACGCAGGGTGATCAGCACTACCAGGCGGATGTGACGTTGTCATCTGCCCGAACAGATATGCGCACATCCAGCGGCCGGATTTTCTTTGACGCGAAGGTTGATGGCAACTCGGAGCTCCATATTGCAGGACCGGTGACTCTGGGAGGTGATGTCGGGTCGAACCAACCGTTGAAGGAACTTGTTGTTGATGATCAGATCGAAATCAATGCCGCATCAGTACGGACCGATCGGCTTCAACAATACAACGGTCCGGTGTCGCTTGGTTCCACTCAAACAACGCTGTCTTCTCGTTTTGCCGGTGTCAACTTCGATTCGACAGTGGATGGAGCATGTTCCCTGCTGATCGATGGATCAGCTTACTTTGGTAATTCAGTTGGTATGACTCAGCCACTGAGTGAACTTGCGGTGAATAGGACAAGTTTTGTGGCCGGAAGTATTATTCGTACTACCGGTAACCAGTCATACAAGGATATGACAATTGCTTCTGACACTGTATTTGAGGGCCAGACTGTCAGCTTTAGTGATATTGTGAATGGAATTTCACGATATGACACAATGACCGTTGATGGCAATGTCGAATTCTATGAAACGGTTGGCCATAACATGCCCCTGTATTCATTATCTGTGATAGGTGACACACTGATTGAGGGCGGTCTTGTCTCCACGGTTCATATGCAGGAATATTTTGGAAAATTCAATGTGGGGGATGACACGCATCTTGCCATTCAAAACGGCTACGATATATTTGAACCGGCCATTGTCTTTCATTCAACAGTCAACGGTGCTCATCAGCTTACGATTGATGCGGATGTATTTAGTGTGTATTGTTATGACGCGATCGGGAATGAAACGCCTTTGGCAGGTCTGGATATACAGGCGTGTCGTACATTTCTGAACGGCGGGTATATCGATGTGGCAGGTGATATTAAACTCGCATTTCCGAAAAGTGTTCTGGATTTTGATTATATTTCAGAAACGATTCCTCGTATGGCGACTGTCATATCAGAAAATGACTTGCTGGAAATACATACTGATAATTTCCAAATGTCCAGGTACAGTAAATTGTCTGTACTGGGTGACCTGCATCTGTATTGTGACCGGAACACGGGTGTCGCCTGGTTGAGTGATGTAAATACACTCAATGATATGGTTATTTCCGCTTCGAAAATCAATTTGATAACTCGGGATCCGGGTTATGTATATACGAATATCAACGAAGGAAGTGATGTTCTGGATCAGGGCATGGACCTGATTGCAGGAGGTGAGTATGATTTTTCGGTCACACCGACTGTAACAGGAGACGGCCCCACCCCACGATTCGGATCGCCACGCTATCCTCTGGGTGATCGTTCGGGTCTTTTGTCAGATTATTCAGTTAGAACAATGCCGGTGGACAGGGAAGACTTCATTCTGAAATATGTGTCTTCTTTATGTGAAATGCGTGGTGGGTATTTTGCCGATCTGCTCATCGTGCCTGGCCCACCGGTAAATGACCTGGCCAATACCTTCGCCGCCGGTCAGCCGGCTGTCCAGGACACCGTTATCGAGGAAGTCATGCTCGGCCCGGATGCCCGTGAGGCACTGGCTGCCTTGCAACTCGATATAATGCCGCTGGATAACAATGCACTGCAGAGCCGGACAGCGGGCAGGCATGTCATCAACGACTATGACGACAGAACGACTTCAGATAATGATATGGTTACGGTTTCCGCTTATAAGATCAGGCGAAGTTCAGCCGTTGCGGTGATCGATAAATATCTCGAAATCTTCACGGTGCAATCGGTTGATCCCGAAACAGGTGAGTCCGGGAGGTACTATCGCACATTTGAAATCAGACAGGCGATCGAAGAATCATGGAACGCTTTTCAGGAACTGGATGAAGCCGGCAGCATGGCGGACTACCTCAGTTTTGTAATGGAATCGCCTGATTATCAAGAAGTATTCATTGATTACAGTGACCTGAAGGAGCTGTTCAGGCGAATAGAAACAAGCGGCCTGTCGGCGGCCGAATATACCCACGTCGAGAATGCCGTGCTTGCAGCCATTCTGCCCGATGGGATGGATGTCCAGCTCCTGCGGCAGATGATCAACAGCACAATCACGATTGCGGAGCAAGCGGCACCTGATATCACCGCCGATACAGGACTGCCTGCAACTGCCGCTGAACCGGGTGGCGCATGATTGCGTAAACCACAGCAAAGACGTGAGGGCGTTGCCCGTTTGCTTCCATGACAGATATCTTGATTCTGCTATCCGTTCCGTTCCACGTACTTCGTCACCTTCCGGCCGGTTTCGCGGCTCTGAATGGTGACCGAAAGAGCGGTGCCGTCTATACTGGTAATGACCCAGTTGCTGCCCGCAACGGTATGGCCTTCGCGATGCGGTACCCCGTTGATCAGGGCGATATTTCCTGTTGACGTCACCATGATCACCTGAATATCAAATTCAGGGTCACGCTCTGCCACCGGCATATCAGGCACCGGTACAGGGTCGTTGTCATCGGGCTGGTCCGGAAGAATATAGAAGAAAGGTGATTGCTCCAGTTGTAATGAACCAAGCTTATCGAGATGTCCCATCGCTGCACGCTGCTGGCGAGTCAGCGTATTTATCGAAGAACCCGCACGGGCGGCCGGTGATGACTGCCCCGCGGTGGCGGGTATGGCGTCCGCAACCTGTGGACCGCTGTGGTTCAGAAACGCGTATCCGCAGTACACCAATGCGATCGGTGCTGAAAACGTACAAAGTAGTATCAAGCGTTGTCTGATTTCACTGTTCATCATCGCTCTGCCTTACCATCATTGCCAGTGTCTCGGGCAGAATGAAGTTATACGTCTCACACGCCAGCCTCGCTTGCACGTAAGCGCCTTTGTCTTTGATGACAGGCGTGATATTCAACGCCATGGGTCTCAGGTAACAGTCGATGCGGCTGATCCCATCGATGAAATTAATGACGTTGTCCAGCTCGCCCTCCAGTGTCATGTCGAAGGTCGTTACTTCATAGGGCTTGTTCTTCTCCTTGTCGGTTTTGATCGTGCCGGGGTCCAGTCGCTTGATATGAATCCGGTAACGTGAGGCCTGTTCCATGATTATGCCGTAAAGGTACGACGTGTCGCGTGTCACTTCGTTAGATGCCGCAATCTCGCCGACCCGGCGCTTCACCACTTGAAGTTCCGCGCCCAGCTTCTCGATCTCAATCCCGCTGACCACCTGCGAGTTTCTGCCCGCCTCGCGGATGTCCGCTTCCAGCCGGTTACGCTCTTCAACCGTCGGCTTGATCAGCATCAGCCACAGCCCGGCGCACAGACCCGCCACCATCGCCGAATGCAGTATGACGGCACGACTGTTCATCAGAATTCACCTCCAGTCCCGACTGCGGACGATGAATCCGCCTGGCCGGATAGACGTGAAACCGGTATCTGAACGGCAATGAAGTGAATGTCGAACTGCTGGCATTCTCGATTCCCGGCGTGGTCCATGTAGACATTACCCAGCGTCACGCTTTTCAGCAGAGGCGAATCACGCAATACTTTCACATAGGGATCCAGATCGGTAATGTTCGTGTTGCCTTCGCCCGGAAAGACGTATCCTGTGATTTTGCCGATCGTCTCGTCCTGAAGACGGTTGAACGACACCGTAGTCAGCTTGATCGTTTCAGGCGTCAGGCGGCTGATCTCGAGCATGCATCCGCGATAGTTCACCTGGTTGCCCAGTTCCTTCTCAATCAGTAACTCAAGCTCACCAAGCTGACCGGACGCTTCGCGCAGTTTCTCGTCTGTTGCCTTCAGAACCGCGAAGTGGTCCGTATGGTCGGCAATGGCACTGACCTGCGGCCGCATCTGGTTGATCTGCCGGGTGTAGTAAAAGTAGCAGAGGAAACTGAACAGCAGTGCCACCGTGGCACCGCACCAGATCGCGCTGCGGATACGATTCGTTTCGCGACGTTCAACCCGGTCATGCGAGATAAGGTTCACCCGGTCAAGTACTCGGATGCTGGATCGTTCGCTTAACAGCTTACGAGCTTCAGAACCGGGCATGGTCCAGTCATATTCACTATGGTCCGAATCCGTGATGGTTCGAATACCCAGTTGTTTGTCGATCAGCTCCGCCATGCCGGGTAACGCCGAGCCCGGGCCGATCAACTGGATCGACAAGTCGTAACGATCGCTTTCACTCACCGAAAAGCGCAGTGATTGACGCAATTCTGTGATGAACCGCTGCAGTACCGGCTGGAGTAGCGGGATGACCTGGCTGCCGCAAAGTACCGGCGAATCATTCACCTGGGCGTACGGGCTTGGGATTCCCCATTCCTGGATGATCCGGCGGGCGCCGTCCATGTCGAGATTCACCGGTTGCGGCGACTGAATCGTATGAGCCAGCCGTTGCAGACTCCCTGCCATTGATTCCACACCGAAAAACAGTTGTCTGCAGAACAGCAGTACACCCGCTGATGTTATCAGAAAAAATGAACTATACCGGCCGATATACAACCAGCTCTGGTGCGTACGCTTGTCACGAAATGCATGGTTGACCAGGTTGGCAAGCACCAGCGCATCCAGCGGTGTGATTGAAGCAAGCTTTATGCCCGATTGATCCACCATGTCGGCGATCTGGTTGCTTAACGATTCCTGGTCCGCTGCCACGACAACGTGTTTTTGGGGACAGTCACCACCGCTGTCACGGTTGACGACCATGCCCTGGCAGATGGCGCTTGCAGGGGAATACGGCAGCGTCTCCTGACAGTTCAGAATACCCGCCTCCACCGCTTGGGCAATCGAATAGACATGGAAACTCTCCAAGCCGACGGATTGCGTCTCACTGCGGTAAAGCACATGCGCATGGCTGCCGGACAGCTTCATCTTCCTGAACGCCGGATGGAAGGATTCATGGCATTGCCTGAGGGTCTCCGGCCAACTCGATTCGTTCAGCTCCTCCGTTATCGGCAACCGGATCAGGCCCGTGCAGTTCAACCCCTCGTACACGATCACATCCACGTGACCGGGCAATATCTCAATAATGACCTTTTTCGCTTTCACTTGTTTCACCTGGTCATCACGTACTGACAGACATACGGACCCATATAGGATGTCGACCAGTTGATACTGAAACTTTGGGAACAACCTGCACTTACACGTCATGCGGTCGGGTTTTCCCGCATATGCTTCGATCACCGCATGGCGTGAGCCGCATATTATGGGACCGCCGGTACTTCCTGCCAGCGGACTATCGTCGGGCGCATGCTATCCTTGTGCGCTGCCCACTCGATCGCGCGAACCATAATCACCTGGCCGCTATCGGTCAAAACGTTGATATCGAAGTTATTGCCGCCGAACGGAAGCATCACACGCCGGTCGGGCGCCGGCAGGCCGCCCAGAAGCATGTCGCCGGTATCGGCGACCAGCAGGGCCGGCCCGTTTCCGCTTCGCTCCTCAGCGAGAACGCGAGCTCCCCCGGCTGTCGTACCACTGCTCAAATTCAAACTCGTCGCCGGCCAGGCGATCCATAACTGCTTGGCGTCGAAGAGTTCTGTGATGTAATGCGTGTTATCGGTAATGTCGATCCGGCGTTCATCGTAATTCACGTAGCCCGTCGTCAGGGCGAACTTATCGTTGAGCTGCGCCTCTTCATATACCACGCCGATCGCCGCATCCCTCAGTTTCGTATTGAGCTGGGCGGCCGAGATTTCCTCAGAAATGTACACCACGTCTGCAAGTGCCACCGCGGCGTCATAATCCGCCTGTGACGCTGACGCCGCCATCATACTCACTGTCATATCACTTGCTTCCATGATCTGCTGCTTGCGACTGTCCTGTGCACTCGGGTTGGCGGGATCGGGAACGACGAAAAGTACCGTCGCTTCCTGTGGGCCGGACGACGGGCTGCTCATGGCCCACTCGATCGCTCGTCGGATGATCACCTGGCCGTTCGGCAGCAGCAGGTTCGGATTGCCGTAGAACGGGCTAAGCACGCGGCGGCCCGCCGCCTTGCCCCCGCTGACCAGTGTGCCGCCCGATTCGATTACTACCAGAGAAGGTGTACTCTTGTTACGCTGCTTCGCAAGGACTTCAGCGCCGGCGGCAAGTGTTCCGCTTGTACCGTTCATGTCGATCTTGAAGAACAACCCGACGAACAGGTTGCCGAGGTCGAGCGGTGATGTGATATGATGCGTGTTGTCGAGTATTTCGATTCGCCTGTCCGAGAAGGTGGTGCTGCCCGTTGCGATACCCAGTGCCGCGTTCATCCCGCCGTTTTCACTGACCACCCCGATGACAGCGCCTGTCAGTTTCGAACCAAGCGACGCCGCCGATGCTGAAGTGGAAATATAGGCGACTTCCGCTGACTCGATAGCCAGGTCGACTTCCGCCTGACCGGCGGAATCGGCGATACGTGTAACCGAGAATCCCCATGTTTCGATCAGTGCGATCTTGTCAACGTCATCGCCCGAGGGATTCGCCGGATCGGGCAGGATAAACAACACTGTGCTGCCTGCTGCGATATCCCCAAACAATATCATGATCAGTAAGCATAAGAGGGTTGCTGTGATGCGAAAGCAATGGGCAATGCGTCTGTTTACGCTTGACATTATTCGAGGTTCGTATTGTACGGGTTCCATGATCATACGAATATTCATTGCACCGTGACCTGAATTCGCCGTGTACTTTCGCCGCACCGGCCGGTGCTTGTGATCGTACCGGCAAGCGACTCCACGACCACTCGTCCGCGGCCGATGGTCGGATCACTCACCGGGTCGCCGTCGTTCGAAATGCCGCCGATACTGCCGTCACCGTCTTCATCGCTGTTCTGCATCAGCTCGCGGATAGCGCAGTTCATCCCGCCTTCTGACGCGTAAAACGCCTGTAGCGTATCCAGCCGCTTGACGATCAGGTCGCTGTCCTTCGCGACAGCCCAGACCATGTTCATGATCACCAGCCCGAGCATCATGAGCACGATCAGCATCGCGACGATTACCAGCGCCCGGCGGCTGTGTCTGGTCATGTCCCACCTCCCTGCATGGTCGATCGAAGAAAGACCTTGGCGCCCAGTGTTTCGACTTCGCCGCTGCGTGAGCGTGTGACGGACACTTCAACCCGTCGGATGGGATCGCAGCCGCTGCCAGTCAGTGACAGCGGCAGGGGGGTGTTGTTCTGATCATAGGTTCGTATCGATACTTGACTGACGTCATCCAGAAGCAACTGCGCCGTGCCACCGTCCAGCGCCAGCCTCAGTTCATCTCCTGAAAGCGAAACGCTGTAAACGTCACCGCCGCTATCACGCCATGTCATCGAGGTCGACGTGACGTCGTCGATATTCGCCGCGATGCCCGGCGCTGCACTGTCGAGTTCGATCTTACGAAATTGGCGAACGAGCTGCTCGAGTGCCATCGAAAGTTCCGTTGTCAGTCGTGATGAAACTGATGACGTGGCGTAACTGTCAACAGCGCTGAAGAGAATGATTGAGCAGGTCATCGCCACGGTAGCCAGCACGGTCATCGCCGCGATTACCTCGACGAGTGTGAAGCCCGCCCTGGCCTGCCGTGTTGATCCCGCAATACATCTCATTGAGCCGTATACTCCGTCAGAACAGTGGAAACCGGCAGATCCTGAACCCTTCCCCTCGCGTCCTGCCATCGGACGCGAACTGTAACATTCATGTAGCCGCTACCCGCCGATACGAGATCCGCACCGGTTTCGGTCAGCGATACAAAACGCGAGAACCCCGGATAACCGGCGATGTTGTATTCAGCCGGGTAGTTGCCGCCCGTCAGGTAATCATACCCACGTGTCACGCTGTGGCGGTCGGCGATCACATCCTCGAGCTTCGACGACGCCAGCCAGTACGCTTTGGTCATCATCATCGGATCGATTCGCTGCACGTGTGCATCGCGGATGGACCAGAGCATCGGTGGAACCGCGATCGCCAGTATGACAACGGCCGCAATGGTCTCCATAAGCGTAAAGCCGCGAGTCATCAAGGGTACACGCCTCCTTACCAATGGACCTGTCAAGGTGCAATTGCCTGCACATGACCGGTCCCCGGCTCGATGGTTACCTGGAAGTTATCGCTCAAGATAATTTCGCCCCGGCCGGCCAGTTCATTACCCGATTCGTTAAGCGGTCGGCCCAGCCAGTCGAAGCCGACTTCGCTTCCACCGTCGATATTGACGGAAACCACCTCAATGCCCTCGTATTCTCCATCGCCGATCTGTTGTGTGAACTGCCCACCCGTCGCGGGATGGGTCATGGCAACAGCGTTCGACCGGCCTGGATTCGCCGGATCTTCACTGAGCAGCGTCCAGCTTTCACTGCTGCTGTCGAAAATCGCCCACGTACGCCTTCCGGTACTCTGAGCGTAATCGCGGGAATAGTTCAGGTCAGAAGCGATCTGGCTGCCTGCCAGTCGTGTACGCGACGATTGAAGGTAATTCATCACGGGGAACGCCAGTACCGACATGATCCCGACGAGGGTGATGGTGACGATCAGCTCAAGTAACGTCACCCCGCCGTTCCGCATGAAACGGCGGGGTGGTATTGTCATGAGTTGGAATTCAACAAATCGCCGCTGACGATCACCACTCGTTTTCGCCGGTGGTGTTCGAGTTGGCCCAGACTTTGCCCGCTGTCTGATCATATGCCCATCCTTCCGTACCCGAAACAGGAGGCGGTGAAGCATACGTGCCGTCGGCGTCACGTACGGAGTTGTCTTCGTTGTACGGATTTTCTGGTAGTTCTTCCTGCATGACCGTGCCGGTGGCCGTCAGCTCGGCATAGGTCGGATAGGCGGGGCTGCCGTTGATGGCGTTGTTGGCGTAGAAGTTAGCCACGCCGGCACGCATACCACCCAATGCACCCTTGCACGCCGATTCACGCGCCTGGTCCGAGTAGTTGAAGAACCTGGGCAGCGCCACGCCGGCCAGGACCGCCAGCACCACCATGACGGCAATCAGTTCGATCAGTGTAAATGCCTTCTTCGATGTCGTACGTTTGATCATGAGTAGTCTCCACAAAAGTTTTCGACTGTACCGTTTTCCAATCAACCAGTGACTGTTAACGTTGATGGCTCATTTCGGGGACCGCCCCCAACTTGTTTTCGCTTCATTTCATCAGCTCGGCCATGTTCCACATCGGCAGAAAAATCGCCAGGGCAATGACCAGTACCACACTCGCCAGTCCGACAATCAGGACCGGCTCGATGACCGTCGAGATATTCTTCACAAGGTGCGATACCTCGCGGTCATAATTCCTCGCCACGATCTCACACATTCGCGGCAACTCGCCGGCCTCCTCTCCGGATGCGAACATCCTCTTCGCGAAGGTCGGCAAGTACTGACATTCAACGATCACATCGGACAAACGTCCGCCCTGGTTTACCTGCTCGCACATTTTCTTTGTATCTGCCAGCATCAGCGGCCGGCCCGAGGCTTTACCTGATATCTCAAGGGCATCGATGAGGTTCAGCCCGCTTCTCAGACTCACCCCGAGTACCATGGCGAACTGGCTGATCGCCAGACCCTGCAACAGGTTGTGCATATAGGGAATCCGGTGAAGAAGGGTATCCAGTTTGCAGTTCATGTTCTGGTCGGACCACGCACGTCTGATAAGAAACACCAGACCCACACATACACCGATCAATATGAACCAGTAATTCCTGAAAATGTCACTGATGAACATCACAATCTGCGTCGGCAGCGGAAGCGCCATTTCACGCGAATCGAACATCTTCGCAAAACGCGGCACAACGAAGATCATCAGAAAAGTCACCGCCAGCACGAGTACCGAGACCACACTGATCGGGTAGATCATCGCCCCCTTGATGTTCTTCATCATTTCATATTTCCGGTCAAGCATCCCCGCCAGGTGGGCCAGCGCCTGCGGCATGTTACCGCTGGCTTCACCGGCTCGTATCGTTTCAATATAGACTTCGCCGAACACCTTGCTGTGCGGCATGAGCGATTCCGTTACCGTATGGCCGCTTTCGATGCGATACGCAACATCCTCGATAATCTGGCGTAGTCCTTCATTGCGTTCCTGCTCCGCGATGGAATGCAGCCCGTCCACGATCGGAATGCGGGCTTCCATGAGCACTGAGAGCTGATATGTCAGATGCGAGAGGTCCTTCAGCGTCACCTTGGTACGCCCCCGGCCCCCGCGACGGTTGTCGATTCTGAGCGGCTTCAGATTCGAGGCCACGATATGCTTATATGCTTCCTCGCGCGAGCGGGCCTTGAGCGAGCCTTTGACCTGCTTGCCCTTCGTGTTGATCGCCCTGTATCTGAATACCAGTTGACTCATGCCGATTGACTCTGTTCGTGTTCCTGCGGCGACATGTCCACCACCAGCGCCGTCTTGGATACTTCCGAAAGCGTTGTCTGCCCCAGTCCCGCCTTGTCCAGGCCGTCCTGCCACATCATCCGCATGCCGTGGTTTGCCGCGTATTCACGTATCGCTGCAGTCGCCGCGCCGCTTTCGATCAGGTGCTTTACGCCGGGCGTGAACTTCAGATATTCATACAGCCCCACCCGGCCGCGGTAGCCGGTATGGCTGCACTGGTTGCAGCCCTGGCCGTGGACGTAACCGGAAGACCGCTGATCGAGCTTGAAACGGTAACACGTCAGTTCGTCCGGCGTGTCCGTCGTACTGCAGTGCGGGCAGACCCGGCGAACCAGGCGCTGCGCCAGAACCCCCAGCACGGCCGAGTTGATAATAAACGGTGGTATGTGGTAGTCACGAAGTCGCGATACAGCACCCACCGCATCGTTCGTATGCAACGTGCTCATCACAAGGTGTCCCGTCAGCGCCGACTGGATCGCGATAGTCGCCGTCTCGTCGTCACGCACTTCGCCTACAAGAATCACATCAGGGTCCTGTCTCAGAATCGACCTCAGGGCACTGGCGAACGTCAGGCCGATCTCAGTGTTGACCTGAATCTGGCGGATATACGGCAGCCGGATTTCAACCGGATCCTCGATGGTCATGATATTGCGAGACGGGTCGTTCAACCGGCTCAAAGCGGTGAACAGCGTTGTCGTCTTGCCCGAACCCGTCGGACCGGTTACCAGTAGCATGCCGTAAGGATGGTTGATCGCTTCCTCGATATCCCCGACTATGTCGGGCGGCATGCCCAGCGAATGAAAATCATCGAAGGTCTGCGCGTTATTCAGCAGACGCATCACCACATTCATCCCCACTACCGTCGGAATGATGGACAGCCGGATATCGATGTTCTGACCCGCATGACGGATACGGAACTTACCGTCCTGCGGCCGGCGAGATTGCGTCAGGTCGAGACGCGCCATTACCTTCAGACGCTGGACAAGACCAGCATGCATTGACAACGGCGGGCCCTGTTGCTCGTGAAGCACACCGTCGATACGGTACCGAAGGTGAAGATGACGATCGTCCGGATTGATGTGTATATCACTCGCCCGCTGCTGAATTGCGCTGCCGAGTATCTGGTTCACCGCCATAACCACCGGCTGATCTTCATCACTGGCGACAGACGCGGTATCGAGGTCCTCGATCAATGATGCCGCTTCGGTCTGCTCCTGGCCCATGCTGTAAATTTTTGCGATCAGCGATTTGATCTGGTCGCGATCGGACAGAACCGCGTCGACCTCGCATTTAACCAGTTGGCGGATCTGGTCGGTTGCATCGAGGTTCAGAGGGTCGTCCATGACGATCGTCAATACGCCGTTCAGTTTGAACAACGGAAAAGCGCAGTGGCGCTCCGCAAGGTTGCGGGGGAGGATCGAAGCATTGCCGTAGCAGGGTTCATAGTCTGACAGATCGATATACGGTACTTCACAGACATCCGAACGGATCATCGCCAGTTGACGACCGGAAATCGTTTCGGTTTTGATCAGCGCATCGGCGAAGTCCATGTGATGATCAACAGCGTACAGCCGTACCGATTCAAGCTGCTTGTGGTCAAGCAGACCTTCATCGAGTAATGCACGTTGCAGGAAGAGGTCCTGGTTATTCATCACACTTCCCCGTCCTGGCCCGGCAGGGTCATGCCGTCGGAGAGTATGTCCAGCCCGGCGTCGTCCGGACTGATCGGGTCTTGGGTATCCGTTGGCGGTTCGACCGGCTCGACCGGAGACAGCGGCTGGTTGAGCCGTTCTACTCGTTCGACCAGGTCATTGACTTTTTTATCTATTTCACTACACGGGCTTGTGAACGCCAGTCCGTGGTTGTACGTCGGGCTGTGGCTGAGCATGGTCACGCGTGAGACGCGAACTTCGGTTTCAAGTGAGATCATATCCCGAACTTGGTTCGGGTTTTCACCACCTTGTCGTTGATCGGGGTCGAATATCCGGATCGTGCCTTCGCACATACGCGGCAGAAACTGCCGGCAGATCATTCCCACTCCGCCCGGGCTGATGTCTGACGTGATCCCGCGGATCACGTGACCCTGGGTGGCCGACGATTGGCCGCTGAACTGAACCTGCTCACGATCCTCCGGTCTGATAACGAACTCGATGTCCAGTTCGATCGCCGTTCGTGTGTGCTGACGGGCCTTTAACTGGTCGAATTCTGACATTCGGTGTTACCTTTCCGGACCGCGAAACGGACCCACCGCGCGGATCAGCGGCGCGGTGATAGAGCTCTGTTGGTGTGATCGGCTGATTGTCACGCCCGCTGTACCCTTAAATACTCGGTCTGCCCGCTTATCAATAGTAGTCTGCTCCGTCATACTTAATCATGCTCCGTATGCAGCGGGCTGTCGTTGTCATATAATGTCAGCTATCAGATCGGCCTGTGCGATAGGCAGGCGACTTTACCGGACCTGCCTCCGGTCGTTGATACAGTTCATTCTTGTTTTCATACATCCATCGCCATGAAATATCTGTTCCTTGTCATTTTCGTTCTGCTTGTTCTGGCCAGCGTGGCCATGCACATTTCCGCCCCCGTCGCCCAGAGCGACGTACCCGTGCTGTACTGGGTCACCGACGGCAATCCCGCGAGAGAGCAGCAGATCGAGCTGTTCAACCAGTGGATGATTCGACACGGCTACACCGCATCCGACGGCCGGCCGGCGTTCGAACTTCGAATGGATGTGATCAACCGCGATCCGTCAAAAATGATCATCCAGGGTCTCAGCGGGATGGGTGGCGATATACTCGATTTGGGACCCGCGGATGTCCCTTATTTCCAGGCGATGGGACTGCTGCACGATATCACCGATGACGCCGTTCGACTCGGATTCGATACCTCGCATACCTACAAGGCTATTGAAAACGATATCTGTATCAACGGCAGGCAGTATGCGTTTCCCTGCAACGTCTATGTCAATATGTACTGGGTGAACAACGGTACCTTCCGACGTTTCGGCCTCTCGCCGCCACCGAAGCGGTGGACGCTGGATGAATTCGAGGCCGTCGGACGTGCGTTTGTCGAGCGGGCGAACACACCCGGCAAGCCGCGAATTGCCTTTTTCGCCAACGCGATCGATCTGAAGCTGATGATGCGAAGCAGCGGACTGTCGATATTCAACGAAACACTGACCCGCTCGATGCTTGATGACCCCATCGCTGTCGACTGTATCTCGCGACTGAATCGGTGGATCAACGAATATCATCTCATTCCAACCCGGGCCGAGTATGAAAGTTTCGCGGCCACTTCCAGTTACGGCGGCCAGGCGATGTACCTGTTCTATACAGGACGCTACGCGATGATCAGTTATGGTCGATATGCTTTGATACGATTACGTGAATATCCCGAGATCGACTTGAGCGTTGTTGAGCCGCCGCATGCGATATTTCCTATCGCCGTTACAGGATCGCGGCCGGCGGGAATCTATCAGGGTAGCCGATACAAGGATCTTGCCGTACGGTTCCTGCAGTTCCTGACAGATGAACAATACAACCTGCAGATCGTCCGTGACGCCGATGCCCTGCCGCCGAATCCATCTTATACACGCCATCAGGAATTCCTGAGGCCGGTCGGTTATCCGAATGAATGGGATTGCCACCAGGCATTTGCACAGGCCGCCGAATCGATCGCGGTGAGTGTGCCCCACAGCCCGTTTATTCTCGGCTCCGTCGTCGATCGGTATTTCTACAGGGCGCAGGATCTCGTACTCAATCAGCTCGATGACGCCGAACATGCATTTCGCGAAGCCGCACGACTGATCAATAAGACAATCGATCGGAATCTTCGGGAAGACCCTGGCCTGAAGCAGCATTACGACCGGTTGGTCGGTCAGCAGCAGCAGATTGATGCACTATTGGCCGCGGGCCGGAAGGTGCCGATCGAGCTGATCGAAAATCCCTTTTATAAGCGTTATTACGCATTCCTCGGGTTGCTGGAATAGATCATGGCAGGAGTCGGTACAAAAAAAAATCACTTCGGCGCCGCGGTACTCTTTCTCTTGCCGAATTTCCTGGGTGTGCTTGCATTTGTCGTCTTCCCTGTAGCGTTCAGTATTCTACTGGCATTTACCAACTGGGACCTGCGACACCATAATATGTTCAAGGACGATCCCCTGCGGTTCGTCGGCGTGGATAATTTCATCCGCCTGCTCACCGAGGAGCAGTTCCTGCGATATCTCGGTAACACACTGTTTCTCATGCTTGGTATCCCGTTCGCCATCGCCGGCGCGCTCATGGCCGCGATGCTGCTCAGCAGGGGAACGCGAGGCGACAACCGGCGGATGTTTCTTACACTGCTTGCCGGCGCGGTCTTTGTCACCAGCATCATGCTGTTGGTCCTGCTGGGACTGAACAGTACGGCCATGGTGATTCTGCTCGCTTCGATCGCAGGCGGCATACTGCTCGTAGGAATTTGCGGGAGTGTCACCTTCTATCGCACGCTGTTCTACATGCCCCACCTCACCGCCGGGGTGGCGACGATATTGATCTGGAAGAAGCTGTTCAACCCGCAGTTCGGGCCGGTGAATACAGCCCTCCAGCCGGTGCTCGATCAGCTTGCCGGCGTGGTTAATGCAATGCCGCCGGTGGAATTCCAGATCGGGTACTGGCTGATTCTTTGCGCGGTCGTGCTGGTCTATGTTTTCAGTTTTTCACGCATCCGGCATATGTGGAATGACGGCGACTGGGGCCATGCCTCGGCCGTAATCGCTGTGGTGATCATCAGTTCGCCGCTGGTCGCCGCCGGATTCCGGCCATTTGGCGCTGAACATGGCGCAGTGCTCTGGCTGGCCGGTGGTATCGTGGCGGCCGGAGGCCTGGTGAGAGTCTTGGCGAGCGGCCGCGATTTTGATGCCAGACCCGCCGAGGGACTCGGCAGTGCAATGGTGTTCGCCATGATGGTTCTCGTTATCGAGTGTATCGGGATCGGCCTGGCCCCGGTTGTTCGTCATCTACCTTTGATGGCGGCTGACGGTCTGCAGACGCCGGGGTGGTTCTACGATTATCATTGGGCGAAACCCACGTTTATCATGATCGGGTTATGGGGCGCGCTCGGTTCGAATAATATGCTGCTCTACCTCGCGGCACTCACGAACATCCCACAGGACCTTTACGACGCTGCCGATATCGACGGCGCAGCGCGACTACAACGGTTCTGGCATATTACCTGGCCACAGCTCGCGCCCACCACGTTCTTCATCGCTGTCATGAGCACCATAGGCGGATTACAGGGCGGGTTCGATATGGCAAGGGTCATCACTCAGGGCGGACCTGCAGGGCATAGGTGTTAAGCTAAGCGGATGAATTTTTACGTCGATGGACTTGACATC
>CAYRND010000001.1:0-66440 GCA_964425365.1 uncultured Phycisphaeraceae bacterium | reverse complement strand
ATTCATCATCACTGCTCTACACTGTCAAGGGTGTGGGTTGGCCGGACGCTTACCTTATCCAATTCGTTTTGCATTCATAACCCGGCATTATTACGCCTGCCGGGCTTGTGGGAAGATGGGTTGGCCGGATACTTACCTTCTATCAGCTCTTGGCATGCACCGCGCATCGAGCCGCCAACCCGGCAAGGGTCATCTGGTCTTGTATCTGGTCGTGGGGGATCAGCAGGTATCGCCACGGCTTGCCGCCGTTCTCCTTGGCATGAACCGTCGCGTAGCTGCACCAGGTCGCCGCCGCATCCGCTTTGGCGAGAACAACCTCGTCCGTCATCTCGTTCGCCCGCTTCGGTTCGCAGAGGAACTTCTCGGCCTTTGTCTCGACCACGAAGTCCGGTTCGTAAGACTCCTCATGGCTGAAGTGAATCTGGAAGTCGCCCTTGGCGGGCTTGAACCACTTCAGGACGTCATCTTCATTCTCCAGGAGCACGGCGAATCGACGCTCCGGATCGGAATCGAACTTCTGGATCGGATAGAGACACTTGTGGAACCCGCCAAAAACCATCGTGCCGATTCGGTTGCGATGGCCCTCCGGAATCACCGTACGAACGTCACGCACGTTCTCATCAGCGGCGGCAGAGTAGTTGTTCGTCCGCAGCGTGTGGAAGCCCCGTGTCACATGTGCCTCGTAGGCACTTGCGGACTCGACGAAGTGCTGCTGCATCTGCGAGTGGATCAGGTTTACCAAGCTCTGCTGGTGATATTGAAGCACGTTGATGACGTCATCTTCGTCGGCCAGGTATTCGCGTAGCCGCGCCACGACCTGGCCCGCCAGCTTGTACAGCAGCCCCGCGTGCTCGTCGTAGCTGACATCATCAAAATCGATCAGCCCGCGAACGAGGTAGTCCTCGGGCCGCTTCTCCTGAATGATTCCCGACCCATCCTGCAGGCGGTAACGCTGGTTCTCGTGCAGGTGCTGAATCAAGATGTCTTGGGCGACCGGCTGAAGGTTGATGTTACGTGCGTCAAGATCGAAGTCTTCATATCCGCAGGTCACTTCACCCTTAGGCACGACCACGATCTTCGGCACGTCGATAGACAGCTCGCGATACAGCTCCGTGGTCTTCTGCACCACCTCGGCCACGTTCACCGCCTCGACAATGCCTTCAAGCACGCCCTGGGCAGGCCGAATGTTCTCCTGGACCTTCTGCACCATTTCCCGCTGGACCTCGGGGTTCTGGAGTTGATCGCTTCCCTTGAGCCGTTCGAACTGCTTGATGACCTGGTAGGTTGCCTTGGCGACCTCCTGCACCTCCGGCCTCTCAAAAAGCTCCCGCTGCTTATCATTCAATCCCTCTCCGCCGCTCCGCGCCTCCGCGTGAGTAATCACCTCCTCAAACACACTCCTGACCTCCACAGCCTTGCGGCCAGCTTCCGGAATATCCCGCCCAATTACCACGCCCGCACGGATAATCGAGTCCGGATCATTGGCGTGGTCCACAATCTCCTGGAACTTGTCATGTGAAACAATAGTCAACCGGTCCACCGCCGGCACACCCACACGCTTGCCATACGGCAAACGCAACCCGCGACCGATGGACTGCTCCACGAGCGTGCGCGAGTTCGCCGCCCGTAGCGGAACAATGGTATAGAGGTTCGTCACGTCCCAGCCTTCCTTGAGCATATTGACGTGAATGACGATCTCCACCGGATTATCCGCATGCTCAACAGTCAATAGCTGCTGAACCACATCATCCTTCTCCTCGCCCCGGATATTCGAGTGCACCTGGATGACCTTGCCCTTGTACCGGCCATCGAAGAACGTATCGCCTTCGATGACCTGCTGGAGGGCATTGGCATGCGTAGTGTCGGTCGCCACAACCAGCATGAACGGCTTGACCACGTCCTTGCCATGATTGCGACCGTACACCTCCAGCTCGACCTTCGTATTCTCATGAATCCGCACGCCGTCTTCGAGTTTGATCTTCTCCAGGCCCTCGGGCGAATAGGCTTTGTAATCAAAGTTCTCCCGTGTCGCTACGGCTGGCTCCTTAACAAACCCGTCCGTCATTGCCGCCGACAGCGGATAGCTGTAGATGACATTTTTAAATGGCTCCGACTTACTGCCACGTTCTATCTGCGGCGTGGCGGTCAGTTCCAGGCCGAGAATCGGCTTAAGCTCGTTGATCGCCCGCACACCCGCCGTCGCACGGTAACGATGGCTTTCGTCCATCAGCATCACCAGGTCGTCCAATTCCGCCAGATAATCGAAGTAACTCTGACCGATGTACTCGCTCAGTCGCTTGATGCGCGGAGCATTGCCGCCGCGCACCTCGCTGTTGATCTTTGAGATGTTGAAGATGTTGATGTGGCAGTCATTTGAAGAGGACATGCCATATAAATGATCGCGTGTTGATGAAATTGATTCATATGTCTCACCCGTGATGACCACCGGCGGATTGATCGCAAACTCACCGATACCCTTGAATACATACTTGGGTGTGTTCGGCGTAAAGTCCGCGATCAGCTTGTTGTAAATCGTCAGATTCGGCGCAAGCACGAAGAAGTTCCGAATGCCCTCGGACTGAAACAGGTAAGCAATGAACGCACCCATCAGCCTTGTCTTGCCCACACCCGTCGCCAGAGCAAAGCACAGCGACGGAAACTCACGCTCAAAATCCTCGACTGTTTGAAACTCGCTTTCAATCGCTTCCAGTGCCGCTGCCGGGTCGGCGTCCTTGGCCAGTGACACGATCTCACAGACCCGGGCCAGAATCTCCAGCGAATCACGCTGGGGCGGCCGGAGGCTCAGGCGGTTACTGATGGCATTGACATGTTGAATCGCCATGATTACTTGCCCTCCAGGCGTTTGATCTCACGGTCAAAGTCACTCTCGAACAACTGATCCTGTACGATCCGGAATCTCTCAAATTCACTTTCCGCGTGCGCTCTGGCGATCTCCGCAGTGACCTTCCCCGCATCCTGCAGCACCTCCCGGTCGGTCGCCTCGATGAACCGGTTCAGGCGGGATTCCCAATCTGCCATTGTCATTGGGATATGACGCCTCGCCATGTCTTCCGCGATGTCCAGATAGGCCGAAACCAGCCGCTGTAGCTGGGCCATTTCGTCTTCGGTCAGGTAGTTCTTCGCCACAACAACGTCGAATTTCTGAATCTTACCCTTCGGCGCGTCCTTCCAGGTCGTCAATCCCATGTGATCCTTCCTGGCATCGGCACGATCCACAATGACTTCGGCTGCCGTCTGTCCATGGATCGCCCAATGCAGCTTGTTCTGCACCATTGCGAAGAAACGCTTGGTCGCCTGTGCGGTCACGTCATAGTCGATGGCCGTGGCATAGACGTCGGTAATCTTCTGGTAGAACTTCCGCTCGGAAAGACGAATCTCCCGAATCCGCTGCAGTTGCTCTTCAAAATACTGTTTGCCCAGAACCGAGCCGTCATTCTTGAGTCGCTCATCATCCATCGTGTAGCCCTTGATGGTAAACTCCCGGATGATCGCGGTCGCCCACTTGCGGAACTGCACGGCACGCTCGGAATTGACCTTGTACCCCACGGCAATAATGGCAGAGAGATTGTAATGCCCGGTGTCATAGGACTTTCCGTCAGTGGCAGTTATTCGAAAATTTCGAATAACTGAGTTTTCTTCTAACTCACTGTCAGAAAATAACTTTTTGAGATGATAGTTGATCGTTTGGGTCTCAACATCGTACAGGCCGGCCATCATTTTCTGGCTCAGCCACACGTCTTCGTCAGCGTAGATCGCTTCCACGCCGCCCTCACCACGGGCGGTGATGAACGTGAGATACTCCGCCGCTGTGCTGCGGACCAGGTGATGCGGTTCATTCTTTCGTTGCTTTGCCATTTACGCATCCTCCAGGTCGAAGAGCATCTGGCCCTTGTCCTTGCCGAACGTCCTTGCGGGCTTCTTCGGCCGGGTGTCATCCGCCGCCTCTTCTTCCGGGGGCGGCGGCGCAGCCGGCAAATTCGCAATCTCCAGCGAGTAATCGTCGTGGCCCCACTCACACTTCTTAAGCACCGCCTTGGGTATCTTCTTCACCGTCAGGTTCTCGAATTGGCTGACATCACAGCGGAAGGCACTGCAACAGATCAGCAGGCTGCGGCTCAGGCCAACCTCGTCGCTGATCTTGGCCAGCATGTCCTTGCTCATGAACTGTGTGGTGACGTAGATGAAGTCCGTCTCGCTGCTGCGGCCTTGCTGCCAGTAGACCTCCGCGTTCGGATCGAACGTGAAGCCCTCCAGCTTGCACATCGCCTCGGCCAGCATCGCCGCGTTGAACTCCGGGTTGATGACCGGGTTACCCCATTCGTCCTCGACTATCAGTGTCGGACCGAGCTTGGAGTAACGGAAGCCGCCGCCACCCTTCCAGTTGACTGCATTGCTGATTCCGCCCTGGTCATCGCCGTCGATCACCTTTTTCATCCGCGGGATGATGTGTGTGTGGCAGTGTTCGCCAAGCTCCACCATGATCCATCGACGACCCATCTTGTGGGCCGCAGTACCTGTCGTTCCAGTCCCCGCAAACGAGTCGAGAACCCACTCGCCAGGAGCGGAAGCAATTGTCAGGATGCGCTCGATTAGCCCCTCTGGCTTCGGTGTGACAAACAGCTCTTCGACATCAGGAAGGACTTCCTTTAGATGCTGCTTGGCAGCCTGGTTGTGCCCAACCTCCTGATAAGTCCAAATCGTCTCAGGCACGATACCATTGATAACTTCTGAGAGAAACCGCTTTATGGCCGGGACGTTGTCGCCATTCTTACCCCACCAGATTCTGTGATCCCGATCCATCTCTTCCAACCGCTGTTTGGATACTCGCCAGTACATGCCTTGAGGTGGCCCCTCAATTGTCCGTCCCGACGGACACCTGATGGCATAGCGACCCACGCTGTAATAGTTTCGTGCTGACAAGTCGCTTGGCTTCCAGGGCCCTCGCGGGTCGTCATCGGGGTTCTTGTACGCCTTATCCTGTTTCTCACTGCGCGGCAGGAGATTGCGTTCCCAACAGGACACGTCGCGCGCGTAGCAGACAATGTAGTCGTGGTTCACTGACAGGAACTTGGCAGTACTCTTGGGGGAATACACCTTCTCCCAGATGCACTGCGCGACGAAGTTCTGCCGACCGAACACCTCGTCCATCAGTACGCGAAGATAGGGCATTTCGTTATCATCAATACTTATCCATATTGAACCTTTGGGGCAGAGAAGGCGGCGGAGGACTTCGAGGCGGTCGCGCATAAGCGAGAGCCAGAGTGAATGCTCAACGCCATCCTCGTAATGTGTGAACGCTGACCCCGTGTTGTACGGCGGGTCAATGTAGATGCACTTGATCTTGCCACTGAACTCCTGCTCCAGCGCCTTGAGGGCCAGGAGGTTGTCGCCGAAGATCAGCCGGTTGTCGAACAGGTCGTCCTCGCTGACTCGATGGGCAGCGTGGTACGACTTATCCGGGTCCTCGATCAGGACGCGCGGCTCCAGCTTCGGCCGCTTCTCCTTGCCGATCCAGGTCAGTTCCAACCGTGTATTGCTTTTCGCCATGTCGGTGCTATTCCCCCGGATTGTCAACCCGATGTTCTGTAATGACGCTGAGGTCTTGGATTGCTGCAAAGTCCTTTGGGTTGTGTGTGACCAGCGGCAGGCTGTGCCGGACCGTGCAGGCGGCAATCCACGCGTCGTTGGGGGCGATGGGCATTCCGTTGCGTTGCCGTTGGGCTACTAATCGCCCGTAGCAGCGGGCGATTTCGTGGTCATACGGAATGACCACAAAATTGCGGAGCGTGGTCTCAAGCTGCTTTCGCTTTGGCTCGCCCCATTGGGCCTTTTCAGCGCCAAAGTACAGTTCGCCCACGGTGATGAAGCTTATGGCAAGAAGCTTTCCCTGAACGTGAGGCAGGTAGGCCTTTGCCTGGTCTCCACCACGCATGAGATAGGACACAATGCAGGTATCGAGGATGATCTTTACGTCACTCATCGCGGGTTCCTCCTATCGCCGGCGCGATGTCGCAGATCATCCACGGCCGCTTCGAAACCGTCATCATCCTCGCCGGGCCAGGTTCCAAACAGTGCTGCCACGTCCTGCAATGGCTTGACGTTTTGGGTCAGCGCCAGCTCATCAAGTGTCGGCGACTCCCAGAAACTCCGTGACACCGGTGTCCCCTGCGGCAGTAGTTCCGTCGCCTCGGCTTCACGGTCTTCCAGTCGTTCGATGTCATGAATCTTGATGCTGGAAATCTTCCCGGTAAGCGGGTCTTCCTTGGCCTCGCCAACAATTCGGACATACTGAAGAATGTCCTCCAGCACTTCGTCCTTTTGCTCATCGTCGAAAAGGCACAATACCGGCTCGCCAACGCTCGGATGCACTCGGCATCGCGTGCCATGCTCCTTGAAGTCAGCCATCAGCAGTCGGCCTTCGATGGTGCGGATATTCGTCTGCGGTCCCTTGATGCGTTGTTGAATGCGTTCATAGCCGGTATGGTTGAATATGGCACTGAGTGGCGTTGCACGATGATTCAAGGTGATTTCGATTTGCTCGACGCCTTGATTGAACAGCATGCCCGCATCGCGCCAAGCCATCAGAACGCCTGCGTCATAACCTTTGGGCAGTTGCTCGCCGCCGTTGTCTTTCTGAACTTGGTCTAAGCCAAGAATAGAGCTTTCGAGGATTTCAAGGCCAAAGTCCATCTGCGGCAGCGATGCGTTTTCTTGTCGGCGATCAAAGCCAAGCACCGCTGCGGGGCTGCCTTCGGTAAGCAGAACAAGGTCTAGCGCGACCTCGGCCTTGATGTTTTGTGGCGGACGGCCTTGTCGGGCACTATCACTGTCACCAATGAGAACCCGCCCGGTGCGTTGCAGTGCCTTATTTAGATTTGACAGAAATCGCAGCAGGTGAGCCACGGGTATTTTGCCCGGCCCGACCACTTTACCGTCGAATCGAATCTCTAATAGTACATCTTTCGCGTTCATGGCGTATCCTCCTATCACGCGACCTTCCATCGAATCACAAACAGGGTCTGCTTGTTAGTCGTATGCTTCAACTGCTTCTCTATCTTGCTGATCAGGACTTCTCGTTGTCGATCAATGGCATCCCGGGCGTCAAACAGTTCACACCGCTTCACATTGTGCCAACATTCAAACTCACGCCCAACCGCGAAACATGAAAAACAAGATTCCGGCAAAACATTCCTCCCCCCTCTCCGCGTCTCCGCGCCTCCGCGTGAACGCTCCCTCCCAACCATCCAATCTCTCCGCGTGATACAGATCATCCGTCACCCCCCTCCATCTGCTCCAACACCGCACGGCCTTTCTCCGTCAGCCGATACTTCTGCAACCGGCTGCGGGGTTTGTCGGGGATGGTGTATTCGAGTAAACCGGCGCCGATCAAACGCGGGAAAGACTTGCGAAGGTTTCCACTTAACGTTTGATGACCCAGCGCAGCGGCGATTGCTCCTGACGATAACGGACGCTCAGAGCATGCCGCCAGAATACGGGAATCAACTTGTGCCTCAACTTGTGCCTCAACTTGTGCCTCAACTTGTGCCTCAACTTCGGGAACACTCGGCCCTGCAAGCGGCACCGTCACAGCGAACATATCATCATCTTCAAAAACCGGCTTGCCCGCACCCGGGGCATAATAAGGCAGGTACTGGTTCACCCGACGAACGCCGGATCCCAACTCTTCATACTGGCCCATCTGCAACATGAACTTGCAGATCGTCGGGTTCTTCGGAAACGGCGTGAAACGGTTGGGATCGATGCGGCCGAAGTAATGCGGTACGTTCGGATTCGTGAATTCGACGCGGTCCGTATAGATAACCATAGTCGCAGGAGCGGCACTGGTGTACTCACGGTGAGCAATGATATTGGCAACCAGTTCGCGGAAAATAATGGCCCGCAGACTGCGGCTCTGCGTGCCTTCCTGATAGAACGGGTCGTTCAGGTGCTTCTCGACAAAACCCATGAGCAGGTCGAAGGCGTCGATCAGGTTGGTCCGGACTATCAGACGGTCGTCGTAGCGTTCAGTGTCGCGGCGGCGGAGCAACGCATCGAACTTGTAGCCGGGTACCAGCTCCTGAATGATCGAATCAGTCCCGAACATCAAACCAGCAGCCAATGTGTAAGCGGGTCGTCCGGTGTCCTGATCCCTGCGAACGAACCCCGCCACGTTCAACAGTTCCGCCGGAGACAGGTTGGCCCAGGGGTGCTTGGGCATACGGGCAACCATCAGCCGACGGGCCTTCTCGAACAGGCCGGGGTCAAGGTCCGACATCTCCAGATGGGGACAAATCCTTTGCTCGGTGAAAATGCCAAGCTTGCGATTGAGCAATCCGGCAAGACGATTGACGCCCCGGACACGATAGTCGCCGTCTTCATTGCGAAGGAAGACCTCACCCGCCGTCTGGTGAACCTGAGAACTGACCGGTACGGCGACTTTGATGATCCACTTGCCGTTCACCTGCTCGTCCCGGGGAAATAGAAGATACGGCGGATCGAGCTTTTGCGGGTTGTTGGAAAGATTGGCGATGTCAGCTTTGATTCGTTCGACGGCTTGGGGAGATATGCCGGCGACGGCGCCGTCGTCCTCCACGCCCAATATGATGGTTCCGCCGTCAAGGTTCAAAAACGCGCAGACGGATTCGAAAAAGTTGGCGGGCAAACGATCCGTGGCTCGCTTGAACTCAAGTGCCAGACCCTCTTTCCTGCCATAAGGATGTTCTGAATGCGACTTGGCTGTCATACCGATACCCCTGGAATCAAATAATAAAAACAATCGCCCTTGATATGCGCTTTCTCACGCAGAGTATCAGAGTTCACAAAAACAGTTATGGGTAATTCATAACCTCTACCCCTCCACGTCTCCGCGCCTCCGCGTGAACTTCTTCTCTGATATAAACTCATGTTCCTGCATATTCCCAAGTGAAAGCGTTCCATCAAAGTCGTAACAGATGGCAATCGCCGGTTGCTTGCGTTTGCTCGTAACATTCTTCCTGAAATCATCGTTTTTACGCCTTTGGTTGCAGTCCACTGAATCTCGATTTTGCCTGAGTTGGATTTTCGTTATCCATTTGTTGTCCTCATCGCCAGTCAATCCTTTGGCGTCGGAGCCTTCGAGTTCAAGTTTTGGGATAGAATTTTTCAGCCGCTTCTCCACCTGCTTGATGTGTTCGCCGGGGGACAGGTTTTCAGGCATCGTCCCGCCGATACGTTTGATGGCCTCCCGGACTTCCTTGCCCACCTGCCTGTGCGTGTCGATGGCCTGATGCTGGCCTTTGATTCGCTGACGTGCGAGCTTCTCTCGGGCCTGTGTCATGCGGAACTGGTTGGCGGCCAGCTCAGTGGTGTCCATGCGGTCCATCAGGTTTTCGTCTTTGGGGATGCCCTTGCGGGACTTGATCTGCTCGTTGCCCAGCCCGCCGTAGAGCCCCTTGTAGCCGGCGTCGTGGAAGATGCCGAACATCCGGCTCTGGACGCCGGCATCCTGGGCCGCGCCGGAGAGGGCCTTGTACTCCTCCTTGGTCTGCTGACGCAGCTCCAGCCGCTCCTGGTCGCGGCGGCAGGCGTCGGTCAACTCCTGGCGGCGGGTCTGGATGGCGAAATACTTCTGGGCAAAGGCGATCTCCGGCTTACGGGGGTCGCCGTTCTGGGCGATCAGGTAGCAGGCGAAGCGGGAAAGGTGATAGTCGGGCACTTCCCGCTGGCTGCCAGAGCCGAGCGTGACCATTTTGCCGGCACCGGCAAAATGGTGGGCGGGGTCATTACCTGACTGGGTGCAGGAGGTTATGGCGCGGGAGATGGCCTCCTCGAACCGCCGCCACTGGCTGTAGCCCAGTAGAACCTGCAAGTCGCGGGCGATCCAGTATTCGGCTCCGTGCGAGTTTACGAGCTTGATCTGCTCGAAGCCTTTGGTGTCAGGAGAAGGGCTGGGTATGGGCATTTTACCGGTCATAAAAGCCTCCATCGTATCGTAAACAGGGCTTGGACGGTGCTGGTATGCTTCAACTGTTTCTCAATCTTACCGATCAGTTCTTCCCGCTGCGTGTCAATGGCGTCCTGGGCGTCGAAGAGTTCGCGCCGCTTCACGTTGCGGCGGCGTTCGAGATCGCGCAGTTGTTTCTGGTGGGTCAGCTTGTCCTGGAGGGATTGAGCAAGAGCAGCCGTGCGGCGAAGCTCGCGGATCTGCCTGTCAAGCTCCTTGATCTCATGCTCCAGAGATATTTTCAGGTCCTCGCTCCAACAGTCGAGCTTCAGGACTTCCTCATCGAAGAAGCGGGCGTTGCGGGTGTCGATCTCCTTGAGACGGGCGTTCACTTCGGCATCGCGGATCACGGCCAGACTGGGTGCGTCAGTAGCCTCCGATTCGACTGCGGCGGAAAGCGACAAGAGCTTCCGGCAGATGTCCTCGTCCAATCGCTGGTTATGGTCAGTTCTACAAGCGAAAACAAGAAACTCGTCCACCTCCACGGCCGATACCGTAAGTTTGGAAACTTCCAGCCAGCCGGACTGGCCGACCAATGGCTCGAAAATGCTGATCTTCGACGGGTGATTCGTGTAGTCGAATACAACCTCGGCTGCGGGTAACTGCCGGGCCTTGGCCTGATTGATCAGATGTAGGGCCAGCGGATGATCGGGACGGTAGAAATGCTCGTCGGTAGCTTCCGCCTCTTTCCAGGCCAGATTGTACCAGCCTTGTCCGGCGTCAGGGCCGGAATAATGGAATCTGGGCCTTTGATCATCAAAACGGGCATCACCGTTAAGTTCAACCCGTGTCAATTCGAGTAACCAGCGTTCCCGCTGCGATAGAAATTCAATCGTTTTTTCCCGGTTGATTTTCAGACGATAGCGGACATCCTCGTCGAAATGCTCCAGCAAAGCCCGGCGAGTTGCGGCAAGACGTGCTTGAATTTTCGCGTCAAGCTCCGCCTGTAATGCATCAAATGCCGTTTTGATTTCTTCACTGGTGCGGCAGGTCTGGTAAACCTCGGCGATACGCCGCTCAATGTCCACCCCCGATTCGAGAGCACCCAGAACTTCGTCGGAAGCGCCGAATACGCCATCGAAAAGCTTGAATTTCTCACTCAGAAGTTCATAGACACGTTTGTCCGCCTCATTACGAAGATTCAGAAAGTTGACGACAACCACATCATGCTTCTGGCCGTACCGGTGGCACCGGCCGATACGCTGCTCAATACGCTGTGGGTTCCATGGAAGATCAAAATTCACCACCAGTGAGCAGAACTGGAGGTTGACGCCCTCGGCGGCAGCCTCGGTGGCGATAAGAATGGTTGCCTCGTCGCGGAAATACTCGACAATGGCCGCTTTCATGTCGATCGCGCGAGAGCCCGTGACCCGGTCCGTTCCCTTATGCTTAACAAGCCACTGCTCGTAAATGGCGGCATGATGCGGCTGTTTGTTCGTACCGTTAATCGTAACCGCCTGACCCTCGTATCCATTGGCATTCAACAATTTGTAAAGGTACATCTGCGTTTCGCGTGACTCGGTGAATATAACGGCCTTGCGTGCCGAGCCAATCTCCTCAGCTCTGGCGAAAGCTATCTGAAGTGCCGGGAGAAGCTTGTCGCCTTTTGCGTTATGACTGATGTCGGCGGCGAGTTCCGCATACCGGCGAAGGTCGGACAGTTCACTTTTTAACTTCTCAGGAACAATCCGACCGCTATCAGGATCGGAATCGGTATCTTCTTCATACTCATCTGCGATCTCATCAATGCCCTCGATATCTTCGTCATCGAAAAGGTCCAGGGCTTCACCCAGATTCTCCAGACGGTCAGCAAGACGCCGAAGCGTTCGGGCAATCGCGAATGTGGACGATGCCAGCAGCTTACGGAGCACCATTGTGATAAGCCGACGCTGGCTCGCCGGAAGAGCATAAAGCACCTCCCGCTGCAGGTAAGAGGTAATCTCATCATATAATGCCTGCTCCTCATCAGTAGGCAGAAATTCCTGCGTGATCGGGATGCGATTGGTGAATGGAATATACTCGATGACCTGCTTTCGCAAGGTACGTGTGCAGACCGGGGTAATCCGTTGCTTAAGTGACAGATTCCGAGTGACTTCGTCAGGATTATTGATGAACTGCTCGCGAAACGATGCAACATCACCGAACACATGCGGGTCGATGACGCTTACCAGACTGAACAATTCAAGTAAAGAATTCTGGAGTGGTGTGGCGGTTAACAGAAGCTTCGAAGCATTGCCCAACGAATCGGTTATGCGGTGGGCCATTGTTTTTCTGGCGTCAGGGTTGTTCTGTATGCGTGTTCGAGAGCGATAGACGTTTCGCAGACGGTGGGCTTCGTCAATAACCACCAGATCCCATGGAATTTGTGACAATTCAGCGGTTCTCGATACAGCGAAATTATATGAACAGATGATCGCCTTGTCTTTCTGATCGAATGGGTTGGCCAGGCCATCCTTGCTGAAGCGTTTGTAACCCTTCGAATCCAGCACTTCCGAGGCAATAAAGAATTTCTCAATCAACTCCTGCTGCCACTGATTGCGAAGCATCGCAGGCACGATAATCAATATCCGACGACGACGTTCCGCCCATCGCTGCGACAGCACAATCCCCGCTTCCACCGTCTTGCCCAAGCCCACCTCGTCAGCCAGAACAGCACCGTTCGTAAACGGCGAACGTAATGCAAATAGCGCGGCATCGATCTGATGCGGATTCAGGTCGACACGGGCATTGGCAATCGATTTTGTGAGTGAATCGATATCTCCACCCGACCCTCTCAAAGTAAGCGCATTTGCCCAATATTGACTGTGATAAACCGTATTCATCAGTTGTTACAAAACGCGATTGTTTCAAACATGGCATTCATATCTATCTCGACCTTTCGTGATCCTTTATTACGACCAGCCTGTTACTGAAAACCGGCTTTCCACGTAAAATACCATACCTGAACCAGTCAGCCATTAATGATAAAAACACTCCCAACCCGGCTGATATCGCCCAACACACAACGCCCGTACTTTAGAATCATTCTAAATGTAAATCCCAACCGCACTTCCGCCGCAAATCATATCAAATCGCCCCAAGCCAGACAAAGACGCATACCTATTCCCCCAACACACACGCCCCACACACACACCACACCCCATTCGATCACCCACATCACCCACATCACCACATCACTACAACACCTCATTAATCATTGTCCCCACCCCCAATCCGAAACCCAAAAGACAGAATCCGCAATGAATTCCCCCCACTCCCATCCGATCTGAATCCTTCATGTCCGTCACGGCCTTCATGGTAAAAACCATCAACTATCTGCGCCCATCCCTCCACTTCTGCGAATAACAAACCTCTCCTCCGCGACCTCCACGCCTCAGCGTGCAATAAAAAATCCGAAATACCGAAGACCGATACCCGACCCCGATCCCGACCCCGACCCCGATGCAGAATCCGACCACTATCCCCAACCTTGAACTCCCTCCCTTGCCCCATGGTTCTCCACCCCAAGCCCCAAGCCCCAAGCCTCAAGCCCCAAGCCGCTTCACGCCCCAAGCCGCTTCACACTCCCCCACCCGCGCATCTATGGAGCACAACCTAAATACCTGCAAAACATGACCCTACAGCAACTTCACGCGCGCATCTATGAGCATCTATGACTCTGACAAGCACTTACAGCAATAAAGACAATCACACTTCTTCATCTCCCTCACCAATCTCATGGTAAATACACTCCCCCACCCCCCAACCCACACACAATAATCCTCCCCCCAACCTTGAACTTTACCGCCCCCACTCATTCATCCACGCATCACGCCGACATTTTACGGCCATACCCTCTCCGGTTAGGATGGTAAATTGATACAGAGATTCGGGGTTGCGGCCCGGCCGCCTCCCGGACTCCCGGACAACTCGGGAACATCCCGGACCACCCGTAACCGGTTGGAGCGGAATTTTATGAAAGTTGCTATTGCCTGTGACCACGGCGGATTCGCACTCAAAGAACCTTTAATCGAACTCATCGCCAAACTCGGCCACGAAGTGCTCGACCTGGGCGCGCACAAATTCGTCGAAACAGACGACTACCCCGACTTCGCACGATACGTCAGCCAGGCAATTCAACACGGCCAGGCCGACCGCGGGGTCATGCTCTGCGGCTCAGGCGTCGGCGCTTCTATCGTCGCCAATAAGCACAAAGGCGTTCGTGCATCGGTCTGCCACGACTGCTACTCCGCCAGGCAGGGCGTCGAACACGACGATATGAACGTGCTCTGCCTCGGCTCAAGAGTCATCGGCGTCGCCGTCGCCGGGGTTCTGGTCAAGAGCTTCCTCACCGCCTCGTTCGCCGGCGAACAGCGGTTCCTCCGCCGGCTCGAAAAAGTCCAGGCAATCGAAGCCGCTCAGTAAATGCCCTGTTACATCGATGTTCCGGGCTGACCAGGTTTGTCAAGTTCAGTGCCTCGAAATCGGGGCCGGTACTTATCATCATAACAGTCAAAGTGAGAACCAGGTGGTTATTGAACTATACACATTATGTGACGCGGCGACGGAATCGGGCGGAAAACTCAATATCCTGGGAGCCTTCGATGTACTCTGGGCTCGCGATGTGCCCGTGATCCACCAGCAGTGCGTCGTGGTCGTTCGCTTCCGGTTCAACCGCGAGGAACGCGGGCAACATGCCATGCGGATCACTATCGTCGACGCAGACGGCAACAGTATGATGCCACCACTGGACGGCGAAATGAACGTCCAGTTCCCCGACGAGCTGTCCTCGGGTGTGGCGAATGTGATTGTCCAGGTGCAGGACATGCGGTTCAATCAATTCGGCGATTACTCGCTCGACGTCAGCCTCGACGGTTACCACCAGAAGACCCTGCCGCTAATGGTCCGACGCGTCCCGAAACTCGACGGCCCGATCGAACGCTGAAATTCGCTAACACTCCGACACCCGATTCCCCCACACCGAACCAGACTAACGAGGTGAGTCAGAACCATGTCAATACGCTACCTTGAAAATCGCAGAATGTGGATCCTCGAAACACGCCGTACCGCTTATGTCTTCGCCGTCAACGATAACAACCGGCTGCAGCACGTGTACTGGAACAATTCGCTGCCGTACGATTCGGACTACGCCGACCCGCAAACCGCAATGTTCTGGGGCGGCGGAGTGCCCGAACATCCCGTGATGCATCCGTCGTCGTTACAATCCGTGCTCAACCTCGAATATCCCACACACATGGACGGCCTGAACTACCACGAACCGTGCCTCAAGCTCTGCTACCACGACGGCGTGCGTGACTGCCGACCCGACTACGTCGGGCACACGCAACAGGATGATCATCTCACGGTCGAATTATCCGACGAACATTACGGCCTGGCGATCTCCCTGCATTACCGCGTCATCGATGATTGCGACCTGATCGACCGGTGGGTGGAAATCCGCAACCTTTCAAAGCATTCGATTGATCTGGAAACGGTGATGAGTGCGGCTCTTCACATGCCACGCGGGCGTAGGTATCGCATGTCACACGTCACCGGCAGGTGGGTCGGCGAATTCCAGATCAGACGCGACCTGCTCACGGAAGGTAAAAAAGTGATCGAAAGCAGGCGGGGCTTCACCAGCCACGAATCGAACCCGTGGTGCGCGATCGACGCCTGCGAGGCAACCGAGGAAAGCGGCGAGGTATGGTTCGCCGCTCTGCACTACAGCGGCAACTGGCGGATGACCGCCGAGCTTGGCAATTACAATCGCATGGCACTCTACGCCGGCGTCCACGACTTCGATTTCCGCAGACACCTCGAGCCGGGCGACGCCTTCACCACACCCGCCGTAAGCTGCGGATTCACCCAATACGGTTTCGGGCAGATGAGCCGGAACCTGCACCAATACCAGCTTGACCATATCCTGCCACGAGAACACGCACGAACAATGCGGAAAATCCTTTACAACTCATGGGAAGCCACTGCGTTCGCCATCAACGAATCAGACCAGATGAAACTGGCCGACCGGGCCGCATCGATCGGCGTCGAAATGTTCGTGGTCGACGACGGCTGGTTCGGAAAACGCAACGGTGATAACGCCGGCCTCGGCGACTGGTACGTGAACCGCGAGAAGTTCCCGAATGGACTCTCGCCGCTGATCGATCACATTCACGGCCTGGGAATGGACTTCGGACTGTGGGTCGAGCCCGAAATGGTCAACCCGGACAGCGACCTGTACCGCATGCACCCCGATTGGGTCTATCACTTCCCCAACCGGCAGCGGACCGAAGCGCGAAACCAGCTTGTCCTGAACTTCTGCCGGAATGATGTATGTGAATACATACATAGTATGCTCTCCCAACTGCTCACGGATTTCAACATTGATTTCATCAAGTGGGACTTCAATCGCGCGATCAGCGAACCCGGATACCCGGCGTGCCCGATTGAACACCAGCGGGAGGTTTGGGTTCGCCATGTGGACGGCCTGTACGCCGTGCTCGACCGACTGAAGGCGAAGTTCCCTCGCGTACTGATCGAAACGTGTGCCAGCGGCGGCGGCCGGGTCGACCTGGGTATCCTCAAACGTACCGACCAGGCGTGGACCAGCGATAACACCGATGCGTTCGACCGACTCAAGATTCAGGAAGGTTTTTCTCTGGCGTACTGCCCGAAGGTCATGATGGCCTGGGTCACCGACTCACCCACCGGCCTCAATAAACGTACCCTTTCATTGGATTACCGTTTCCACTCCGCAATGATGGGATCTCTCGGTATCGGCGGTAACCTGAACCACTGGTCTGACCTTGACATGGCCCGCGCGAAGCATCACATCACAACGTACAAGTCGATCCGACACATTGTCCAGGAAGGACGCCTGTACCGGCTGCTCTCTCCGCGAGATAGCAACCTGGCCGCAGTACAGTACGTTACAGCGGACAAACGCGAATCGGTCATCTTCGCCATGCTGCATTCTCTCGAGAATATCGATATGCTCCCGGTCATCCACCCCCGAGGTCTGCAGGACGACCAACGTTATACCATTGACCATCTCGGCACTTTCAGCGGCAAGTCGCTCATGAAACAGGGCATCGGCGTCAAACTGTTCGGCGACTTCAGCAGTACATTGATTCACTTGAAATCCTGACGCGCCCAGATGACATATCAACATCACACATTATTCATTTCTAAGGGTTTTCCATTAGATGCTGCGCTGTGTTCTGGCGTAATCCGTCCAGATTGCCATACCAGGCGGGCTAGCCTGCATAATGTGTTATTTTTTGATTAGCAATTAAGCGTACCCTTTTTAAAAAATCAGTTAAATCAATCGACTGCAACAACCATATCTGCTAAGATGTTGGGCCGTAAATAGCTGGGTAGGTCATGGTTTACCCAAGGACAGGGAGAAGTACTTACCCGTTTTAAAATTCATCTGAAACGAATGTCGTAACGTCATCGAGACGGAGATCGTGGCCAGAATGAGTATCAGCGACATTCGTGATGACTATTGTTATGAATATCGAATCGGAGTGATATGGTCATGGGTGTATCTCCCGAATCCGGCAGCAGATCAATTGTCACAGATAATGCGGATACTGATATCAATCCTGTAACCGATGAGTTCGCCGGTATACTCTCTCATGCGGAGCAGTCGATCTGGTATCGCGAGCAAATGGACCCGGGCGATATCAGACTTCACAATCACTTTGCCGTTCATATCACAGGTGAACTGAAAACAGATTCACTTGCTCGCGCACTGCACGTCCTGTGCGGCCATACCCCCCGGCTTCGCATGGCGTTCATCGAGAAGGCTGGCAGTCCTGTTCGTAAACGCGGCGTGGATGCCGCTCCAGTACTTGAGAAGGTCGCCCTGGTCAAACAGAACAACCGGGAGAAATTGGATCAGCTCATTGCGGATCACGTCCGGCGTGAGTTCGACTTGTCACGCGGGCCGCTGATTCGACCGACACTGATCGAACTGGGAACTCATGACCATATTCTGCTGCTCACGTCACACGCCATATGCTGCTCCGCTCGGTCGCTTGTGTCATTGACGAACGAACTATTTGCCTGTTACGCGGCCGAGGAAGCGGGTGAACGATATACATATCCTTACCACCCGGGCGATGAAAGCAGATCTGAGGTTGTCTCGGACGACACGCGCCCGGCGATACCGGAGGAATTAACCGCCGCCGAGCTGATCCGTCTGCCACGCGACCGCATCCGGCCGGTGCCGGGCAGCGGCCAAGGCTCGCTGATCTGCCGCCGTCTTGATGAACTGATGTCGGATCGGATCAGAAGCCGTATGCAGAAAATACACGTCCCCGACTCAGCGGTATTCGCGGCGGCACTGGCCGCGTGGTGCCATCACCTGGATCCGTCGGAATCATTATCGTTCGGGATGGTATCGGAATCGCCCTTCGATCCGGCAGGCGAGCCCGCGTGGATGGCGGGCGATCAAGAGCAGATCGTCTGTGCGGACTTCCATGACCATACAACAGTCAATGACCTGATCGAACGTTTCATCCGGCAACCGGCCGGTATCGAAAATCGCACCGCCGGTGGAATGCCGAACGTTACGATCCGCTGCGGAACCGGTGACCTTGTCCGACGCTATGATTCCGTAGAACTTACAATCGAGGTTCTACACCATGACTACTATCCGCTGAGTCATGACCTGGTGCTGGACGTCCGTGATGACGGCTGCCGTTACACAGTTTCAATGGTCTACTCACACGAGCTGTTTGATAACGAAACAGCCCGGCGCTTCATGCGACAGTATCTGTATGTACTTGAACAGGCAGTTGCGTCACCTTCAAGTGCCGTTGACGAGTTGACTTTAATTGATGAATCACAGCGAAGGTTGATCAAGGACGCATGGAGCGGCGAGACGACTGACTATCCACGTAAATCCGGTGTCCATTCGCTGTTCGAACGCTGCACCGCCGCGAAACCTGAAGCAATCGCTGTCGTCGACGGTGAGCGGTATGACACATACGGTGCGTTGAACGAACGGGCGAACCGTCTGGCACATTACCTGATGACATCGGGTGTGAGTCGCGGATCACTGGTCTGCGTCCATCTTGACCGTTCGATCGAGATGATTGTCGCGATCCTGGGCATCCTCAAAGCGGGCGCCGCCTACGTGCCGCTGGACCCCGGGTATCCTGAACATCGACTGGCGTACATGCTGGCGGATTCCGGCTGCAGCGTACTTATCACAGACGGGTCGCTCCCGGCCATACCGGCGGGACCCGGGGTCCAGGTGATCGATCTCGCCCGGTCTGATGAGCCACTTGACAGCATGCCGACTGATAACCCCGAAACCCCGACCGGCGGCGATGACCTTGCTTATGTCATGTACACCTCCGGCTCAACAGGTCAGCCCAAGGGTGTGATGATCCCGCATCGCGGGATCGTCCGCCTGGTCTGTGACACGGATTACCTGTCACTGACAGCATCGGATCGCGTCGCGCATGTGTCGAACTGTTCGTTCGACGCCTCGACCTTCGAGATATGGAGCGCCCTGCTTTCCGGAGCCACGCTGGTGGTACTTGATCGCGAAACGGTGCTTTCACCGCCGCGACTGGCCGAACGTCTGAAGTCGGACGGCGTTACAGTACTGTTTCTGACAACGGCGCTTTTCAATGTCCTGGCGAAGCAGTCGCCGGGTGCGATTGCGAATGTATCGCATGTGCTCTTCGGCGGCGAACAGGTCGATCCGCAATGGGTTCGGCGTGTACTTGATGAGAACGGGCCGGTGCGACTGCTTCATGTCTACGGCCCGACGGAGAATACGACTTTCACCTCCTGGTACGAGGTGAAATCGGTACCGGCGGATGCCTGGACCGTTCCGATCGGCCGGGCGATCGCGAACACGCGTATCTACGTGCTCGATCGTAATAAGCGGCCGGTGGCCCCGGGCGAGCCGGGCGAATTATACATCGGCGGCGACGGCCTGGCACTGGGTTACCTCGGCCACGATGAGCTGACACGAGAAAAGTTCGTTACCAATCCGTTTGATCGTAACGGCGAATCATGTCTGTATCGCACAGGCGATCTTGTCCGACGGCGAGATGACGGAACACTGGTATTCCTCGGCCGGCTCGACAGCCAGGTCAAGCTGCGGGGATTTCGAATCGAGCTGGGTGAAATCGAATCAGTCCTGTCGGAACATCCGTCGGTGAGTGAAACGTTCGTCATGCTGCGTGAAGATGAACCAGGCGATAAACGCCTGGTCGGTTACGTGGTCCTGCACGACGGCGGGGAACCGGACGAAGCGATGCTTTGCGATCATTTACGCACCATGCTGCCCGGGTATATGATTCCATCGAAATTTTTATTTCTCGGTTCGCTGCCGCTGACGCCGAACGGCAAAGTCGACCGAAAATCGCTACCCGCGCCTTCCAGCGGCCGCGAACATGATGATGACGGAATGTATGTCCCGCCCCGAACACGGGAAGAAAAGGTGCTGGCGGACCTGTGGCAGGAAGTGCTGGGGATCGATCGCGCCAGTGCAACGGACAATTTTCACGCACTGGGCGGCCATTCTCTCCACGCCGTTCAGATTATCGCCAGACTTCACGATCGATACAATGCGGAACTTACGATCGACCGGATATTCGACAGCCGATCACTTCGTGAACTTGCCGAGTGTATTGAACTGCCGACCACCCCGGCCGGGCGAGCGCGGCCGTCGGTCATCGAGCATGTTGAGCGTCGCGAGAATCTGCCGGTTTCGTCTGCCCAGGAACGCGTCTGCTTCATTCACCAGTTGGACCCGGGCACTATCGCATACAACTTCCAGGCGACGATCCGTCTGCATGGCAACCTGAATATTCATGCACTCGAAAGAAGCCTCAATGAAATCATCCGTCGTCACGAGATCTACCGCACGACATTCAAAACGCTTACAGACGGCCGAACCGTCCAGGTCATACATGATCCCCAGCCGATCACTCTTGACGTGATTGACCTGAGATCGGATGGCGGCGAAGGAGGCACAAGGCGGCGTGCTGACGCGATCATCGAGCGGGAAATACGCCGGCCCTTCGACATCGAACGACTGTACCTGATCCGCTGGATGCTGCTTCAGCATGGCGATGACGATTACGAATTATTACACATCGAGCACCATCTGGTGCATGACGGCTGGTCGATCAACGTATTCCTAGGCGAGTTATTATCCCTGTATGAATCGTACCAGGCCGGCCGGGACTCGTGCCTGCCGGAGCCGGCGATCCAATTCGCTGATTTTTCACATTGGCAGCGAACGTGGTCCGAAAGTGAGCAGGCCGATCAGCAGTTGTCATACTGGCGAAGACAGCTCTCAGGCGCCTCGCCGCTGCTGGAGCTGCCTTACGATCGGCCTCGCCAGTCGGTCCAGACTTTCAACGGCGCGGCAATGCGATTTGATTTACCTTCCAAACTGAGCCGCATGATCTGTGACTATAGTCGACGGAGCGATAACACGCAGTTCATGATCCTGCTGGCCGGCCTGGCTGCGTTGTTTTATCGATACAGCGGCCAGACGGATATCAATATCGGCACGGGCATGGCAAATCGCCGCCTGTCCGAAATGGAATCGTTGATCGGCATGATCATCAATAACGTGGTCCTGCGATGCGATGTATCGAATAATCCGACGATCCGTGAACTCATGAAGCAGATCCGCCGGATTTCAGTCGAGGCGTATGCGAACCAGGACGTCCCGTTCGATCGCGTGGTGGAAGCGGTTCAACCCGAGCGGAATATCAGTTACAACCCGCTGTTCCAGGTCATGTTCGGACTGCATGACGCACCCATGCCACAGGGTACCCACTCGGGCCTGACCGGCGAGCTGACACTGGGCTTGAATAACGGCTCGTCTAAATTCGACATGACGATCATCGTTGTTCCGCATACTTCACAACGGTTCGGAAAACACGCGGGCGACTCGGATGGATTTTCGATCGTCTGGGAATACAACACGGACTTATTCGATCGTTCGACGGTCGAACGGATGGCGGGTCATTATCAATCCATCCTGGCCGACATGATCAGCAATGACGATCGTCACGTTTCGGAGCTGAGCCTGTTAAGCCCCGAAGAGCGTACCCGGCAACTCGTTGATTGGAACGGCCGGGCTTATTCCTATCCGCGGAACCGTTGTATTCACACCCTGTTCGAAGACCATGCGAAACAGTCGCCGGAATCGATCGCGTTGGTATGGGGCAACGAGCGGATCACGTACAAGGCGTTGAATGAACGAGCAAACCAGTTGGCACATTGGCTGATCGGCAGGGGTATCGTCCGGGGCGATCTCGTCGGCCTGTACATGCATCGCAGTATCGACGTGATCGTATCAATACTGGCCATTCTCAAAGCCGGTGGCGCGTACGTACCGCTTGACCCGAGCTACCCGTCGCAGCGACTGTCGTTCATGCTGGAAGATACGCGTACGCCGATTATCCTTTCCCATCGATCGCTGTGCGACGGTATTCCTGCATCCGCTTCCCAACCGGTCTGCCTGGACGGCGATGACATGGATTTATCGTCGATGCCCGTTTCCAATCCCGGTATTGATACCGAACCGACTGACCTGGCGTACATCATGTATACCTCGGGCTCAACCGGCCGGCCGAAGGGTGTCATGGTCCGCCACCGTGGCGTCGTCCGCCTGGTAACGAACGTTGATTACGTTGAGCTCGGCACCGACGAGGTGTTGTTACAACTGGCGCCGATCTCCTTTGACGCCTCCACATTCGAGATCTGGGGATCGCTGCTTAACGGCGGCCGCTGCGTGCTATTCCCGTCTGCGGTCCCGAGCGCCCGTGAACTGGGTGAAGTGATTACGCGTGAACGTGTGAGTACGATGTGGCTGACGTCCTCGTTATTCAACCTGCTGATCGGCGAATCACCGGAAGTGCTGCGAGGATTGAAGCAGCTGTTAACGGGTGGTGAGGCGCTGTCGGTACCGCATATCCGGCAGGGTTTAGCAGATCTGCCGGGCGTCCGGCTCATTAACGGATACGGCCCGACGGAAAATACGACCTTCACCTGCTGTTACCGCATTCCTGCAAACCTGCCGGTCCCGCTCAATTCGATCCCCATCGGCCGGCTGATCCCGAACACCACCGCGTACGTCATGGACACTCACATGAACCTGGTCCCTGAAGGGGTCTGGGGCGAATTATACATCGGCGGCGACGGCCTGGCGGCCGGCTATTTGAACCGGCCGGAGTTGACAGCCGAACGATTCGTTCGAAATCCTTTCAGTAATGATCAAGACGCCTGCCTTTATCGAACGGGTGATATCGTTCGCCTGCTCGGTGACGGCAACCTGGAATTCGGCGGTCGGCGAGACGACCAGGTGAAAATCCGGGGGTTCCGCATTGAACTGGGCGAAATTGAATCGGTTCTGGCGTCACACGAAAACGTGCGTGAGGCGGTGGTCAACGTTCATGAACGCGAACCGGGTGATAAACGTCTGATCGGCTATATTGTCCCATTCAATGGCGAAACGGCCGACCTGGAACAGATCAGGACATACCTGCAATGCAAATTGCCGGACTATATGGTACCACCCGTACTGGTACCCATGGATGAACTGCCGCTGTCACCGAACGGCAAGGTCGATCGACGCAAGCTGCCGAAACCGGAACTTCGCAGCCTGCCGGAAGACAAACTGGTCCCGCCTCGCAATGAGCTTGAAGAACGCATTGCTTCGATCTGGCGTGCAGTCCTCGGGATGAAAACCGTCGGGATATACGAGCGTTTCTTTGAAATAGGCGGCCATTCCTTACTGGCCACACGTGTGGTCAGCCGCCTGCGTCAGGAGCTGGGTGTGGAATTACCGTTAAGCAGCATGTTCGAGCATGCCACGATCGCCGAGCAGGCGAAATTGATCGAGATGGTCTATTGGGCCGGCAGAACATCAGTAACGGCACTGGACGATGCAGTGTCATCATCAGACCGGGAAAGTGGTGAATTATGAGTGTATCGGATTTACTGTCCAGGTTACGCGAACTGGATATTCGTCTGCGATTAAATGATGATCGTTTGCAATTCGATGCCCCGGCGAATGTCATGACGGACTCGCTTCGCGGCGAGATCGTCATGCATAAGGAGGCGATCATCCAATTCCTCCGGGCGGCGCAGCGTATGCAATCGTCAGGGTCCGGTCCGATCAAAGCCGTATCACGTACCCGGCCGGTACCGCTCAGTTATGCCCAGCAGCGGCTCTGGTTCCTCGATCAGCTTATTCCGAACAGTCATCACTACAATATGCTCAGGGCGCTTCGCCTGCACGGAACGCTGAATATCGCGGCACTCGAGCGAAGTCTGAACGAAGTGATTCGCCGCCATGAGTCACTGCGAACCTGCTTCGAGCAATTGAACGGAGAATCCGTTCAACGCATCGAGGTCAGTATCCAGCTCAAGCTGGAGCTGATCGATCTGAGTAACCTGCCCGACGACGAGCGAGAGCGACGAGGCAATGAAATCGCACGGCAGGAATATTTGATTCCGTTCGACCTGACACGCACACCTCTGCTGCGGGCGAAGCTCCTGAAGCTGAAGCCGGAGGAACACTGGTTCCTCTTATCGATCCATCATATCGTCGCCGACGGCTGGTCTCTCGGTATCCTGGTGAATGAGCTGAAACAACTATACGACGCCTATGTCCGGAACCGCCCGTCGCCACTGGAACCCCTTCCGATCCAGTACGCCGACTTCACGCTCTGGCAGCGAGACTGGCTGACCGGGCCGGTTTACCAGGAACAGCTCGACTACTGGAAGCAGAAGCTGGCGGGATTCGCCGCCTTGCAGTTGCCGACCGATCACCCACGCCCGGCAATCCAGACATACAACGGCAACCACAAGAAGATCGAATTTTCAGAATCGATGACACAGGCCCTGCATGCGTTCACCCGCCAGGAGCATGTCACGCTTTTCATGGTATTGATTTCGGCGTTCTATATCCTGCTTCATCGCTACAGCGGACAGGATGACATCGTCATCGGCTCGCCGATCGCTAATCGTAATCGTTCGGAAATCGAACGCCTGATCGGCTTCTTCGTCAATACACTGCCGCTGCGCTGTGATCTGAGCGGTGATCCAGGTTTTCGTGAGCTTCTTTCGCGTATGCGCGATAACGTCATGAAGGCCTATGAGTACCAGGACATACCATTCGAAAAACTGGTCGAAGCGATTCAACCCGAACGTGACATGAGCCGCAATCCCCTTTTTCAGGTGATGCTGGTGCTCCAGAACCAGGGCGTTGATACATTCGAATTTACGGGTTTGACAGTCGGTCATCTGCCCGTGCCGAACACCACGTCCAAGTTCGACCTGCTGTTTTCACTTGAAGAGCACGAAGGCTGCCTGCTCGGCGTCATGGAGTACAACACGGATCTCTATAACGACGACACGATCCAGCGAATGCTGGGACATTATGAGCAGATTCTGACGCATGTTCTTGCCTCGCCGACGTCGCCGATTTCACAGATCAGACTGTTGACCGAATCGGAAGAGCATGTGCTGTTGCACGAGTGGAACGCCACAGCGTGTAAACACGGCGGCGATCAGGTTATTCACCGTATGTTCGAGCGCAGCGTGCTGTCCAACCCGGACGCCGTCGCCGTTGAATACCAGGGCACCTCGCTGAGCTACAGGCGGCTGAACGAACTGGCGAATGACCTGGCGATCGAGCTGCGTGCATCGGGCGCCGGCCCGGACGTGCCGGTGGCGATCATGCTCAACCGGTCATTGGAAATGGTAATCTCCGTATTAGCGGTGCTGAAGGCCGGCAGCGCATACGTGGCGCTCGATCCGTCCTATCCCGCGTCTCGCCTGTCGTTCACCATGTCTGATACCGGGGCAGGTATCATGCTCAGTGAATCTTCGCTGTCGCACGTCAGACCGGCCGGTGACTACCAGACGATCCTCGTCGATGGCCGGGCGGATAACGATGCACCGGGCTCTGATACCGGTCCGGAAGATATCACCCGGGCAGAACATGCCGCGTACCTGATCTACACCTCGGGTTCGACCGGCCAGCCGAAGGGCATCGTCATGTCGCACGGCGCGCTCTGCAATCTGCTTCACTGGCAGCTATCGCAGACCACCTCCGGCGTGAAGGCGAAGACACTTCAGTTTGCCTCACTGGGCTTTGATGTATCCTTCCAGGAGATCTTCTCCACGTGGTGCGGCGGCGGCACACTGGTTGTCATTCCTGAATCACTGCGCCTTGATATGGTCGCACTGCTCAAACTGATCGACACCGCATCCGTGCAGCGGTTATTCGTACCGTTCATCGCATTGCTGCACCTTGCTGAAGAAGCGGTATATAATGACGTCTACCCGGAATCCCTGCGTGAGATCATTACGGCGGGCGAACAACTGCAGATCACGCCCCCGATCGCCGCATGGTTCGAAAAGCTCGGCGACTGCACCCTTCATAACCAGTACGGCCCGTCGGAATCACACGTGGTAACCAGTTATACGCTGACCGGTTCACCTTCGACCTGGCCGCTGCTGCCCCCGATCGGCAGGCCGATCGACAACGCGAGAATGTATATACTCGATCCGCAGCGTCGACCGGTTCCCGTCGGCGTACCGGGCGAATTATACATCGGCGGCACGTGCCTGGCGCGTGGTTACCTGAATCGCATTGACTTGACATCCGAAAAATTCATCGCCGATCCGTTCAGTACAGACCCCGGCTCCCGGCTCTATCGCTCCGGCGACCTGGTCCATTACCTGCCGGACGGTAACATCCAATTTCTCGGCCGACTCGATACACAAGTGAAGATTCGCGGATTTCGTATCGAACTCAGTGAGATCGAATCGGTCCTGTCGCTTCACCCGGCCGTGAAAGCCGTTGCAGTCATTGCCCGGGAGTTTTCGCCGGGCGACAAGCGCCTGGTCGCGTACGTGACATGCCATAACCCCGACGATTGGCCGGGCGTTGCCGAACTTCGCGAGTTCCTGCAGGATAAATTGCCCGAGTACATGCTGCCGTCGGCGTTTGTGCAGATGGACGAACTGCCGCTTTCAACGAATAATAAAGTCGATCGCCAGGCATTGCCGTCACCGGATCGTAATACGATCAGTGATGTGAAAGGATACGTTGCGCCGACCGGCATGATCGAAACCAGACTGGCGGAAATCTGGAAATCGGTCATGAAACTGGACCGTGCGGGTGCACACAACAACTTCTTCGAGTCCGGCGGCCATTCGCTTGACGCAATTCGTTTAATCTCTCGCGTCAACCAGGCATTTCAAGTGAATTACCCGCTGCAGGCGTTTTTCGACAATCCGACTATTTCAGCGATGGCGGGTCAGATCGAAGACCTGCAGCGTGAAAGCCGTTCAAGTCATCAGGCACCGCAACTTACAACGATTGACCGCGAAAGTCAGTTGCCGTTGTCATTCGCTCAGCAACGGTTATGGCTGCTTGACCAGATGGAGCCGGGTAAAGCAGGTTACTGCATACCGCTACCCGTTCGCCTTCGCGGCAGGCTGCATGTTCCCGTCCTGGAAAAAGCGTTGAATGAACTGGTCAGCCGTCATGAAGTGTTCCGTACACGGATCATTCCGGACGAAGGCCGGCCGCACCAGCAGATCGAAAACAGCGCCGTGGTAAACATCAAACAGACAGACCTCAGCGCATTGCCGCCGCGTGATCAGGACGCCGCACTCCAGTCGGCTTACCAGGAAGCGGCGCAAACGGCTTTCGACCTGTCGCAATGCCCGCTGTTCCGCATACATCTGATTCAACTGGCGGACGATGAGCACATCCTGATCATCATCTTCCACCATATCATCATCGACGGCTGGTCCCTTGGTGTTTTTGTCGATGAACTCGGCGATCTGTATGAATCGTACCTCGATGACCATGCATCACCACTCGAGCCGCTGCCCATTCAATACGTCGATTACGCGTACTGGCAGCGTCAATACCTTCGTGACCAGATGCTCCAACAGCATGTTGATTACTGGAAACACCGACTCGGCGCCGAACCGCCGGTATTGAACCTGTTGACAGACCGACCCCGACCGTCGACCGTCACGTACTGCGGCAGCGGCCACCGTTTGCCGTTGTCGGCGTCGCTGTCCGATTCACTCAGGCAAATGAGTCAGCGGGAATCCGTAACACTGTTCACAACACTGTTCACCGCTTTCGCGGTACTGCTTCACCGCTACAGCGGCCAGGACGATTTCGTCATCGGCTCACCGATAGCCGGTCGAACCCGGATCGAAACGGAAAAACTGATCGGCTTCTTCGTGAATATGCTGCCGCTTCGCACGGATTTGTCAGGTGAACCGACTTTTCATGAACTGCTCCAGCGTAACCAGCGAATGGTCTCGTCGTCCTTCGACTACCAGGCCATGCCATTCGAAAAATTGATTGATGAACTGAAGCTCGAGCGGGATATGAGTCGCAATCCGCTTTTCCAGGTGACCTTCGCACTGCAGAACGCGCCATTCAAACCATTGCAGTTGAAGGGCCTGGAAATCGGACCGGTTGAAATGCCCTACAAAACGGCACGGTATGATATCGAAGTCCACGTGTGGGAACGTGACGGGATCCTGGTACCCGTGTTTATCTATAACACGGACCTGTTCGATTCGACAACCATCCAGCGGATGCTGGAACATTACCGTGTTCTGCTGGAGAATATCGTCAGTGAGCCTGATCGGCGGATATCCGAACTCAGCATGTTGAGCGATCGCGATCGTCACGAGATTCTCACAAGCTGGAGTCGCAATGACGTCGATTACCCGCGAGATGCATCGATTCAATCTCTGTTTGAAGCCCAGGTAGAGCAGTATCCGTCATCGATCGCGCTGGTTCACAATGAGCGTCGGATCACTTACGAGCAATTAAACGCCCGGTCCAACCAGATCGCCCACCGGCTGATCGAGCAGGGTGTCGAGCAGGACACGCTGGTTGCCTTCTATATGGACCGAGGTCCCGAGATGATCGCCGCAATGCTGGGAATACTCAAGGCCGGCGGCGCTTATGTACCACTGGACATGTCCTATCCGGCCGAACGCCTGTCGTTCATGATCTCGGATACGGGTGTGAAGGTGATCCTGACCGACGAAGCCGGAATCGCTGATCTGCCGGAGCATTCATCAACCGTATTCAACCTGTCGGATTCACGCGACCTGCCGGGCGACTACAGTACGGGGAATCCCGAGCCGCGATCCTCGGGCGGCGACCTGGCGTATGTGATGTACACCTCCGGCTCGATGGGCAAACCCAAAGGCGTGATGATCCATCATCGTGGTGTCGTGCGCCTGGCGAATCAACCGGATTATATCGAGCTCGGCCCGACGGCCTGCATTCCACAGCTTTCAAACAGTTCGTTCGATGCCTCCACTTTCGAAATCTGGGGTGCGCTGTTAACCGGTTGCAAACTGGTTCTCATCGATAAGGAAATGCTGCTGTCTTCACAATTGTTTCTTGATTGCATCAAACGGGAAAAGATCAATACGATGTTCCTCACCACTTCCGTGTTCAACCTGTTCGCAAAGGAGTCGACGTCCATTCTGTCAGCGGTTGACCAGGTCATCTTCGGCGGTGAGGCCGCCGACCCGAAGTGGGTCCGTCATGCACTTGCGAAAAAACCGACCGGCCGGCTGGTCAACGGCTACGGACCGACGGAATGCACGACTTTCGCGTGCTGTTTTCAAGTAAACTCAGTCCCGGAAGGCGCACGTTCGATCCCCATCGGCCGGCCGATCGCCAATACAAGTGCTTATGTGCTGGATGCCCGGCAGGCGCCGGTGCCCGTCGGAGTGACAGGCGAGTTATACCTCGGCGGAGACGGCCTGGCACGCGGGTACCTGAACCGGCCGGAGCTCACCGCCGAAAGATTCGTCCCCAATCCCTTCAGTCGCTCAGAAAATGATAACCTGCTTTATCGTACCGGCGACCTCGTTCGATGGCTGCCCAGCGGTGATCTGGATTACCTCGGCCGTCACGACGAACAGGTGAAAGTTCGCGGGTACCGTATTGAACTGGAGGAAATCCGGTCTGTCCTGTGTAATCACGAACAGATCGCCGACTCGGTGGTGATCCTGCGTGAAGATGTGCCGAACGATAAGCGACTGGTGGGTTACGTCGTCGCCAAAGCAGGTGAAAATCCGGACATGATCTCACTTCGCGATTACCTGAAAAAGAAACTACCGGATTATATGATCCCTTCCGCGCTCATGCCCGTTGAACACATACCGCTGACACCCAACGGGAAGGTGGATCGCAGGGCACTGCCCGCACCAGCCGGACTCGATCCGATCAAGGGCGGATTCGTCGAGCCGAAAACAGTACTGGAAAAACAGCTTGTTGATATCTGGCGAGATATTTTACGGATCGATCACATCGGCTTGAACGACAACTTCTTCGATATGGGTGGCAATTCACTGCTGATCGTTCGTCTACGCAGCCGGGTGGCAGCGGTACTGAAGCTGGATATCCCGGTGGTCGACCTGTTCCGCAATCCCACGATCCGATCGCTGGTGGATTACCTGGGTAACGACAAAGAGGCTGACGCACGGACTGAACAGGAGCAGAAACAGGCAGTGGTCAAGACCATCGACGAAGGACGGGATCGATTACGCAACAGGCTTATCAAGAGTAGAGCGGTATCAACCAGGAGGGAATAGCATCATGCAGAAAACGTATGATTCTGATTATTCGAACGAGATGTCGATAGCGGTAATCGGCATGGCAGGCCGGTTCCCGGGCGCCGGTAACGTTGATCAGCTTTGGGACAATATCTGCCGGTCAGTCGAATCGATCACCTTTTTCAGCAACGAATCGCTGCAGAAAGCAGGCGTCCCGCGGCGATTGATCGATAATCCTGCTTACGTACCGGCGAAAGGGGTAATTGATGATCATGACATGTTCGACGCGATGTTCTTCGGTTATACCCCGAAACAGGCGGAGTTGATGGACCCGCAGCACCGGCTGTTTCTGGAACATGCCTGGACGGCGTTCGAACATGCAGGTTATAACGTCGAGCGTGACGGCAGGGGCGTCGGCGTTTACGCAGGCGTCAATGCGGACACGTATCAGCAGCAGAATATCATGTCGCATCCCCAGGCCGATGACCTGGAGACGCGGCACCTGATCATGCTGGGTAATGACAAGAATTTCCTTGTAACGAAAATCTCGTACAAACTGAATCTGACCGGCCCGAGTGTCCTGGTCCAGAGCGCCTGCTCGACGTCACTGGTGGCCGTTCATCAGGCATGCCAGGCTCTGTTGAGCGGGGAATGCGACATGGCGCTGACCGGCGGGGTATCGATTCGATATCCGCGGGATACCGGCTATCTGTACCAGGAGGGCGGGATCTCATCGCCTGACGGACATTGCCGCGCATTTGATGCCGACGCTAATGGTACGATCGGTGGCGATGGAATCGGGCTGATTCTGCTCAAACGTCTCACCGACGCCATCGCCGACCGCGATAATATCCTGGCGGTGATCCGGGCATCCGCGATCAATAACGACGGATCGGACAAGGTGGGGTATATGGCGCCGAGCGTCAACGGCCAGGCCGCAGCGATCGAACGTGCGATCATGATGGCGGACGTCCATCCCGAGACCATCGGCCTGATCGAAGCTCATGGGACGGGCACCAACCTGGGTGATCCGATCGAAATCGCCGCACTGACACAATGTTACCGCAAGTACACACAGAAAAAAGGGTATTGCGCGATCGGTTCGGTCAAGACGAATGTCGGCCATCTCGATACCGCGGCGGGTGTTACCGGGTTGATCAAGGCGGTATCGGCATTGAAACACCGAAAATTGCCGCCCAGCCTGCACTACAAGCGCCCGAATCCTGAAACGCATATGGCCGACAGTCCTTTTTACGTCAACGCCGACTTGCGCGACTGGCAGGAGGACACCACACCACGTCGGGCGGCCGTCAGCTCGTTCGGGATGGGCGGCACGAACGCTCATGTGATCCTGGAAGAAGCTCCCATCCGCAGGCAACCGGGCACTTCTCGCAAATACCAGCTAATCACCTTATCCGCCTACAGTCCATCGGCATTGGACCAGGTCACGTCGAATCTGGCGAACTTTCTTGTCGATAACAACGCGGATGATTTCGCGGACATCGCATATACATTGAAGATCGGACGCAAATCGCATAAATACCGCCGTGTGCTTGTCTGCCGCGACAAGCAGGATGCCATTCCGGCATTGACTGACCCCGGCGGCGGACGGATCATCGATCATCACCATGAACCGGTCGACCGTCACGTCTCTTTCCTCTTACCAGGTCAGGGCGCTCAATATCCCGGAATGGGCAGGGACCTGTATGACAACGAACCGGTGTTCCGGCAGGCGATGGATGATTGCTGCTCATTTCTGAAGTTGCACCTTGATTCAGTCGATCTGCGGGATCTGCTGTATGCCGACGGTGATGACCGATCATCGTCAGGAGATAAATTGAAACAGACGATGTATGCCCAGCCGGCGCTGTTTGTCGTGTCATACGCCATGGCGAAGCTTTGGATGAGCTGGGGCGTTGTGCCGGATTCGATGATCGGCCACAGCATCGGCGAATACGTCGCAGCCACCCTGTCAGGCGTCTTTGACCTGGAGAGCGCATTATCACTGGTTGCGGCACGAGGCCGGCTCATGCAGAGCATGCCCGCCGGCAGTATGCTTGCCGTACCACTGCCACGCCACGAACTGGAGCCGAAACTTGAAGCCGGATTGTCAATAGCGGCCGTCAATGAACTGTCATCGTGTGTGGTATCCGGCCCGAGCACCCTGGTTGAACAACTGATGAATCAACTGGAATTGGAAGAAATCAGTTCCCGGCCACTGCATACATCACATGCCTTTCATTCCGAATCGATGGAGCCGGTGATCAAGCCATTCGCGGACATGGTCGGCAAATTGAACTTGAAATCGCCTGAGACGCCTTTTATCTCGAACGTGACAGGCCGGTGGATCACGGACGACCAGGCGACTGACCCCGGCTACTGGTCAACACACCTTCGCCGGCCGGTCCTGTTCGCCGCGGGACTGGAACAGTTGTTCCAGGACCCGGCACGGGTCCTGCTGGAAACCGGGCCGGGCAGAACGCTCACGACACTGGCATCTCGCCATACAAGTCGCAACGGCGGGCACCTGATCCTTTCGTCCATGCGACACCCGAACGATCAGCAGGCGGACGATGCGTTCACACTGACGGCGCTGGGCAGATTATGGCTGCACGGTGTGGACATCGACTGGTGTGGCTTTTACCAGCATGAAGCCCGGTACCGCGTCGCCTGTCCGACTTACCCGTTCGAACGAAAGCGATTCTGGATCGAGCCAACAGGCAATCGGGAGCAGAAGAAAGCAATAACCGTGTCGACCGAAAAGGACCCGGACCTTTCCAGGTGGTTTTACGTACCGAACTGGAAACGACGCGCCCTACCGCTTAATGGCGTCGACAGTACAACCGATCATGACAATGATGATGTATTGGTCTTCTCAGATACCTGCGGCCTGGCTGATGACCTGATAACCAGACTGCGCGACGAAGGCCACAGGGTATATACCGTTAATCGCGGCAATCGCTTTACCCAGGTCAGTCATAATCAATTCGAGATCAATCCCGCCGAAAGTGAAGATTATATCTCACTGATCGACGCCATCCGTGAAAACGGCAGCCCGCCGAACCGGGTTGTGCATCTGTGGTCGCTGACAACGAACAGTCCCGGCCATGATGATGAGGCATTACAATTCGCCTTGGAAGCAGGTTATCACAGCCTGATTTGTCTGGCACAGGCACTGGGCAAACTGGATGATCAACCGGATATCCGGATTCTGGTGGTAACCAATAATATGCAGGAAGTAATCGGAGGCGATCTGCTCTACCCCATCAATGCAACGTTGCTCGGCCCGTGCAAGGTCATTCCCCGTGAATATCCGAATGTCCAATGCCGCAGTGTGGATATCGACATGGTCTGGTCACCCGCGGATCATCAGGACAATGCACAACGGCTGCTTCGGGAATTGAGCCATCGTGATGACGACGACGATATCATCGCCTATCGCGGCCGGCATCGCTGGGTACAGGGTTTCGACGCATTACCGATCAAACCGACCGGCAATGGCCGGGCCGCCTCACTCCGTGATAACGGCGTATACCTGATCACCGGCGGTCTCGGCGGGATCGGCTTGACTCTGGCAAAGTATCTCGCAGATACATGCCGCGCCAGGCTCGTGCTGATCGGCCGATCGGCGTTTCCGCAACCGGATGAGTGGCGAGACTGGCTCGACAATCACGATCCGAACGATCCTGCAAGTGACCGGATTCTCAAACTCCTGGCGATCGAGCAGGCCGGCGGCGAGGTAATGGTGGTTCAGGCGGATATCGCCGACGAAACGCGAATGCGGGAAGTGGTATCGCAAGTCGTCGAGCGATTCGGTCATATCAACGGTGTCATCCATTCCGCCGGTGTCCCGGACGGCGCCGTGATACAGGCTAGATCAAGGGCTGTTTCAGATACCGTGCTCAGACCGAAGCTGGCGGGTACGTTTGTGCTCGAACGCCTGCTGCGTGATATGCCGCCGGATTTCATGATACTCTGTTCTTCGCTGTCATCAGTCTTCGGGCCGACAGGCCAGGTGGCATACACATCGGCCAACGCCTTCCTCGACGCTTACGCCGGCTTGAAGAACAGCAGCCGGGGCCCCGTGGTGTTATCCATCGGCTGGGACACGTGGCAGGAAGTCGGCATGGCGGTGCAGGCGGTCAGACAACTTGCATCGACGGCGACACGTGACCGCACCCAAGTCCAACGTGAAATTGAGACGGTCGATCATCCGCTCTTCGAACACCGTTATCAGGATAACGATGGATCCGTTATTCACGTTTCTACGTTTACCATCGACAAACAATGGGTATTGAATGAACATCGGATCAGCGGCAAATCAATCCTGCCGGGTACGACCTATATCGAGATGATCCGGGAGGCCTATGCACGAACGGACGCCGGCCGGCCTGTTGAACTGAGCGATGTATATTATCTCAGGCCGCTTGTTGTAGAACCGGATGTGCCTCGAACCGTGCATACCGTGATTTCGCCTGGTAAATCGGGAACAAGCGAGTTCGTCATTATGAGCCGTCCGGAATCAGGCGGCGAGCCGTGGGTGGAGCACTTCAAGGGAAGCGTTGAGATACTCAACCTGCCTTCGAATCGAAAGCTTGATATCAATGCGATCCGGTCCAGGTGCAACACTGACGAAGCCGTCACAACGGAACATCAGCATACGAGAAAGACCGGGTTGGTCGAGTTCGGTCCCAGATGGCAATGCAACTCGCATGTACATATGCGAGACGGTGAAGGAATCGCCTTTGTGACATTACCATCATCGTATCATTCTGATATCGATGATTATCTGCTGCACCCGGCAACGCTGGACGTCGCCACGGCCTTCATGCTCACCCGGGTGCGTGGCGAACACCAATATCTGCCGTTCATGTATAAACGCGTTCGGATCATGAAATCGATGCCGGCGAAAGTCGTCAGTCACATTACCTATTCGCAGACCCAGCACGGCGGTGACGAAACCCTGGAATTCGATATTGTCGTCACGGATGAGAAAGGTTCAGTCGTAATCGAACTCGACGGCTACACCCTGAGACTGATCGACTTGGATCGCTTCGATCAGCAGTCGATGCGCTCGCAGGTCCATCATGCTGGGGTCAAACCGGACGATACGGAATCGGCGATCCTGAACAAAGGCATCCAGCCGTCGGAAGGCATGGAAGTATTCCACCGCGTTCTCGATGGCGGTATCAGCCAGGTATACGTATCAACGTACGATTTCAACCACCGCCTGGATATACTCAACTCATCCGGCGGCGAACGGGCATTCGATCAATTCGAACGCGATACAGGATCAGGATCGAGTTCGCATGATCGTCCCGAGCTGGAAACGGAATACGTGGCACCCGGGGATGAATTGGAGCTCGCTATCGCGCAGGTGTGGCAGGAACTGCTCGGCATCAACCGGATCGGCAGGCACGACGATTTCTTTGAACTGGGCGGCGATTCTCTTGTCGCCACACAGATCATTTCGAGACTGCGTAAGAACCTGGGTGTTGAGCTTCCAATTGCGAGCCTGTTTGAAATGCCGACTGTATCGAAGCTGGCCGAACGCCTGCGCCCGCCATCATCGCATGCGGAAACAGATGCAGAGCCGGTCGAACAATCCGTTGGTGACCGCGAGGAGATCGAGATATGACCACGAGCGAATTTCTATCACATCTGAAATCGCTCGATATCAGGCTGTCGGCCGACGGTGACAGGCTGAAGTGCAATGCCCCCAGGGGCGCAATCACCGAATCGATCCGGCAGCAACTGGCGGATCGCAAGACGGAACTGCTCGATTATTTAAAGCAGAGGACCCCTGTGGGCGAAACCTTCATTGTCCCGCCCGTCGAACGGTACGATCGCAACCCGCGGATGCCGGTGTCACTCAACCAGCAGCGCCTGTGGTTCCTCGAACAGCTCGAGCCGGGCAGTACCGCATACATCATCCCCGTGGTGTATCGCGTTACAGGCCGGCTTGATATCGGCGTGTTCGAGCGAAGCCTGAATGCGATGATCCATCGTCATGAGATACTGCGTACGCGTTTCGAATCGGAAGGCGGTACACCTGTTCAGGTTATTTCACCGCCGCAGAAATTTCACCTGTCGATCACGGATATCCGGCATCTGCCTCCGGATGAACAGGAGTGGGAGATACGGCGATACGCCTCGCGTGAAGCCCGTTCGCCGTTCGATCTGGCAAGCGGCCCGCTTCTGCGGTGCGCCTTACTGCAGGTGAATCAAGCGGAATGCATTCTTTACCTGACATTCCATCATATTATTTTCGACGTCTGGTCATTCAGCGTCTTCATGGGCGAGTTATCAGTAATCTATAATTCGCTGATTGCCGGAAAACAGATAACACTGCAACCGCTGGCCGTACAATACCCGGATTACGCATGCTGGCAGCGCCAATGGCTGACCGGCGAGGTGCTGGATCGACAACTGGTGTACTGGCGAAAGCAACTCGCAGATCATCCGGCGTTACTCGAACTGCCGACGGACCGGCCACGCCCGGCGGTACAGACATTCGACGGCGACTTCGTCGAATATCTCATACCCGCCGAGATTATCCGGGCACTCAAAGCCATCAGCCGAAGTGAAGGCGCAACACTGTTCATGACGTGCCTGGCGGCGTTGAACCTGCTTTTCTATCGTTATACGAACCAGACCGATATCACCATCGGCTCTCCGGTCGCCAATCGCAACCGCATCGAACTGGAAGGGTTGATCGGGTTCTTTGTAAATACCCTGGTGCTGCGCAACCGTTTTACACCTGAAATGTCCTTCCGTGAACTATTGAAACATGTCAGACGCATCCTGCTGGAGGCGCATGCGAATCAGCACGTTCCGTTTGAAATGCTGGTCGAGCAGTTGCAGCCGCCGCGACAGGCGAACCTGACACCGTTTTTTCAGACCATGTTCACCCTGGAAAGCAGTCGCGGGGAATCATCGGGATTCGACGGCCTGACTTTTGAACACGTCCGGTCGGATACGCGAACCGCAAAGTTCGACCTTTCCTTTTACCTTTATGACCTGAACGACGGGCTGACCGCCCAAGTGGAATTCAACACCGACCTGTTCGACGCATCGACCATCCGAAGTATGCTGCGCCACTACGAAACGCTGCTGTCAGGGATCGCGGCTGATCCGGACCGGCCGCTGCACACATTTGAACTGCTGGACCCGTCGGACCATCACCGTCTGACCCATGACCTGGCCGTGAATACCGTCAACTACCCCCGCAACGCCTCGATTCACAGCCTGTTTGAAGAGCAGGCAAAACGGGTCCCCGATGCCGTGGCGATCATCTGCGGCCGGCAGCAGCTTACTTACCGTAACTTGAATGAACAGGCGAACCAACTGGCGCACCGCCTGATCGAATATGGCGTCCGGCCGGGCGACAGGGTCGGATTCATGCTGCATCGCGGCACGGACGTCCCGGTGACGATTCTGGCGATATTGAAAGCAGGCGCCGTGTACGTGCCGCTTGATGCCGGCTATCCGGCCGAACGACTAAAAATGATCCTGGCTGATATCAAACCGCCCGTCCTCATCAGTCATTCACAACTCATATCCGCACTAGGCGAGTTCAACGATACGCTGGAAGTATTCGTGCTGGACCTCAACAGGGATGAACAGGCTGATATGCCGATCGATGATCCGGGCGTAACGGTCACCGGCGATGACCCTGCGTATATCATGTATACCTCGGGCTCGACGGGCAGACCAAAAGGCGTGATCGTCCCGCATCGCGGGGTCGTCCGCCTGGTAATCGGTGAGGATTACGCTGAACTCGGACCTGAGCAGGTGATCCTGCAACTTGCGCCGATTTCGTTCGACGCCTCGACGTTCGAACTGTGGGGCGCTCTGTTACACGGCGGACGTTGTGTTATTTATCCGGCCCGCGTACCAGACAGTAAAGAACTGGGGCATGTCATACAAACCCACGGCGTCAATACCTTGTGGCTGACCGCGTCGCTGTTCAATCTGCTGATCACGGAGTCGCCGGAGATATTCAGACCGATCCGACAGCTACTCACAGGCGGCGAAGCTTTGTCTGTGCCGCATATCCGACGGGCACTGGCACATCTGCCTCAGACACAACTGATCAACGGCTACGGCCCGACGGAATGCACCACATTCGCATGCTGTTACAGGATACCGGCCGCATTGCCGGACAACGTCAACGCGATACCCATCGGCCGGCCGATTGCCAATACGACGGCCTACGTGCTCGATGACCGGTTGCAGCCGGTCCCGGCCGGGGTCTGGGGTGAGTTGTATATCGGCGGGGACGGCGTTGCGATCGGGTACCTCAACCAGCCTGAACTGACCCGGCAGCGGTTTGTGACAGATCCGTTCCGTCACGGAGAAAACGCTCGGCTCTACAAAACCGGTGACCGCGTCCGCAGATTGACGGATGGGAATCTCGAATTCGGCGGGCGGCGTGATAATCAGATCAAACTCCGAGGGTTCCGGATCGAACCCGGTGAAATCGAATCGATCCTCATCGAGCATCACGCGATAGCTGCGGCGGCGGTTATCCTGCAGGAACAATCGCCCGGCGATAAACGGCTGGTCGCATACCTTGTACCCGCAGACGACAGACCACTCGACAAAGACGGCATTCGGACATACGCGGCCAGGCAACTTCCCGATTACATGGTGCCTTCGTCGTGGATTCAGATCCAACAGATGCCCCTGTCGCCGAACGGTAAAATCGACCGGCAGGCATTAAGTCGCATCGAATCCACAGAACCCGCGCAAGCTAGCATGAAATACGTGGAGCCGCAGACACCGATCCAGCGAGGACTGGCGGAAATATGGACCGAGGTGCTCGGCCGGGATACGATCGGTATCCACGATCACTTCTTCAATATCGGCGGCCATTCGCTCATGGCTACCCAGGTCATCAGCCGCGTCAATGACACTTTCAACGTCTCCATACCCGTCGCTCGAATGTTCGAACGCCCCACAATCGCCGGGTTCGCCGACCTGCTCTGCTCTCTCCAGCGAGAACAAGACTCTTCGGACACGCCCCCGCTCGTACCGGTGGAACGCGGCAATACCGCACCCCTCTCATTCGCCCAGCAGCGTTTGTGGTTCATCAGCCAGATGGAGCCGGATAACCCCGTTTACAACATCCCCATGGCCATGGGACTCGAAGGCAAACTCGATCTCGATGCACTCCAGAAAAGCGTCAACCGGATTATTACGCGCCATGAAACACTTCGCAGCCGGTTCAGACACGAGGGCGGTAAACCCGTACAGATCATCGATGCGATCGACGTGATCGATATGCCGGTCATCGACATGAGCCATATCGCACCGGCTGATCGTGACCTGGAATCGCAGCGATTCATCAACGAGGCGGCTTTTCAACCGTTCGACCTGACGCGTGACTACCCGCTTCGCGTGCAGTTGATGCGATTCTCGACGGACCATCACATTCTGCTGATCACAATGCATCACATTGCATCCGACGGCTGGTCACTGGGGATACTGTTCAATGAACTGACGGTCCTGTACGAAGCGTATGCCCGCGGCGGATCAACGACGCTGTCACCGCTGCCCATCCAATATGCGGATTTCGCGATCTGGCAGCGTCAATGGCTCAGCGGTAATGAACTCGAAAGACAACTCGGTTACTGGCGATCACAACTATCCGGAGAACTGCCCGTTCTGGAACTGCCGCTCGATCACCCTCGCCCGGCGGTACAGTCTTTCAACGGCGAGTGGGAGAGTTACATACTGCCGAAAAAACTGTCGGATTCAATCAAACAACTCAGCCGGCGTGAACAGACCACGCTCTTCATGACGCTGCTCGCCGCGTTCCAGGTGCTCCTGCACCGTTACGCTCGCCAGAATGATATCATCACCGGCTCGCCGGTGGCTAACCGGAACCGCTCGGAAATAGAGGGACTCATCGGATTCTTCGTCAATATGCTGGTCCTGCGAACACAGATCGATCCCGAGCGGCCGTTTATCGAACTCATGCAACGTGTTCGCAAAACCACACTCGATGCCTACAGTCATCAGGACATGCCGTTCGAAAAACTTGTCGAATCACTCGGCCTGCAGCGTGATCTCAGCCGCAGTCCGCTCATTCAAATGACCTTCGCACTCCAGAACGCTCCCATGGAACCGCTCGATCTGGTCGGCCTGTCCTTACGCAAAATGATGATCAAATGCGAGACAGTCCGCTTTGATCTTGAAGCGCAGGTGTGGGACCGGGACGACGGGCTAGTGGTCACAATAACCTACAACACAGACCTGTTCGATGCCTCGACCATTCAGCGGATGCTCGGACACTATCACCATCTGCTGGAATCGATCGTATCGAATCCCTCCGCTCCGGTGCGTGAACTGACAATGTTGAGTGACAGTGAATATGAACAGGTCATCACTGAATGGAACCACACCGCTACGGATTATCCGCGTAAGGTCGGCATCCCCGACCTTTTCACTCGCCGGGCCGAATCGCACCCTGATGCGATCGCAATCGTACACGGCAATGACCAGGTCAGCTATGGTGAATTGGAAGCGAAAACCGATCAACTGGCGAGATACCTCCAGTCGCTGAACGTGACCACCGGCACGCCGGTGGCAATCGCGCTGGATCGCTCGATTGATATGGTGGTGGCGATGCTGGGCATTCTCAAGGCGGGCGGCATCTACATTCCGCTGGACCCGGATTATCCCGAACAGCGACAGAGGTTAATGATCGAGGATTCACATGCGGCGATCCTGATCACACGAGAGTCGTTGTGGCAGCGCCCGGCTCCGGATCATGTCAGGCTTGTGTGTCTGGACCGCGAGTCATCGGCCATCACCTCGCAATACAGCACCACACGCCACAATGAAACAGGCGGTGATAACCCGGCCTACATCATGTATACCTCGGGCTCGACTGGCAGGCCGAAGGGAGTCTGTGTGCCGCATCGCGGGGTCGTCCGGCTGGTCTGCGAAACCGATTATATTCAACTAACCGGTTCGGACCGTGTCGCACAGGTTTCCAACTGCTCGTTTGACGCGGCGACCTTTGAAATATGGGGGGCTCTGCTGAACGGGTCACGACTGGTGATATTCGATCAGGAACAGATTCTCTCACCCGGCGAATTCGCTTCAGCACTGCAGGAAGCGGGTGTGACCACCCTGTTTCTGACCACGGCTATGTTCAACCTGATGGCTCGTGAGCAGGTATCGGTCTTCGCCGGGTTCAAACATGTCCTCTTCGGCGGCGAGGCCGTCGACCCCGGTAGTGTCAGACGCGTACTGGCCGGCGGAAAACCCGCTCGGCTTCTGCACGTCTACGGCCCCACTGAAAACACTACCTTCAGTACCTGGTATGAAATCAACAAGGTCGACGATGATGCCACGACCGTACCCATCGGCCGGCCGATTGCCAATACCACTGCCTATGTGCTCGACGAACATCAACGCCCTGTACCCGTCGGGGTGCCCGGCGAGTTGTACCTCGGCGGCGACGGCTTGGCGACCGGCTACCTGAACCGCGATGAACTGACCGCTGAGAAATTCGTCCGTGTCGCCTTACCCGGACTGAACGGATCGCAACGACTATACCGCACCGGTGACCTCGTCTGCAGACGGGCAGACGGTGAACTGATCTTTATCAGCCGGATGGATAACCAGGTCAAACTCAGGGGATTCCGAATCGAACCGGGTGAAGTCGAAGCCGTACTACTCGAACATGAACAAGTAAGCGAAGCCGTTGTCCAGGTACGTGAAGATAAACCCGGCGACAGAAGACTGACCGGTTACGTGGTCGGTGATAATGGGAATGTTCATGATAGTGAGATGCTTCGACAGTACCTGAAAGACCGGCTACCGGCATATATGGTCCCGGCAACGATCATGATACTCGATCACATGCCGCTTACGCCCAACGGTAAAGTGGATCGCGAGGCACTGCCCCGCCCCGCCGATCATCACCGACCGGTTGACGCCCACGGTACGTCCGCCGCGCCTGAATCGGAAATGGAAATACTGCTCGCCGGAATATGGCAGCAGGTACTTGGCATATCACACGTGATGCGCCATGACAACTTCTTCGATCTGGGCGGCCATTCACTGCTGGCTATGGAGGTCGTCGCTAAACTGCAGGAGCAGGCAGGTGTCAAACTGAACCCGATGGAACTGATGCTGCAGAACCTCAGCCAGGTCGCTGCCCAATGCGATAATCTGCGTGAAACAAAACAGGCCGCGGGCACCGGAAAAAAGGCAAGGGCCATGCTGGCCGCCATTCGGAAAATGGTTACTGGAGAAAAAACCGAACGGGTGACGCCGTCACACTGATCGATCATAATAACGGACTGCCATGCACGATATGATATCACCAACCTGTGAACACACATCAGCCGACATCAGGCCGGTCGAGATACTAGCGTCGGGATACCGCCTGTTCGGCTGCTTCCATCCCCCTCGCACCGGGTCCGAATGCGGCCGGAGTGTGCTGATCTGTCATCCGGCGGGTCACGAATATATCCGCTGTTACCGGGCACTGAAGCAGTTGACCCTGCAGCTTGCCGCCGCAGGATTCGGCGTGATGCGTTTCGATTACTTCGGCTGCGGCGATTCCGAGGGCGAACACAAGCAGGCTGGCGTGCAACAGTGGATCATTGATATCCATACCGCCGGACGAACCCTTGCCGCACTCTCAGAACAGCAACCATGCACGGTAATCGGCATACGACTGGGCGCAACATTTGCCGCAATGGCCGCCATGCACGGCCCGCCACCGCTACAGATGGTACTTTGGGATCCCGTACTACGCGGTGAAGAATGGTTCAACCAGGTCCGGCCGCAACATGCGGCGCAGCTCAAACGCTTCGGAGACCCCGGCCGAATAAATGATAACGGTATTGGCGACGGACGCACTGAAGAAATCATGGGATTCGACTTCACCTCCGGACTGATCGATGATATCCAGGCGATCGACCTGGTCCATGAAATCAACGCACCCCCGGCTTCGCAGGTCCTTCTGCTGGATACCGCGGATGAGGCCGGGCCGTCAGCGCTAAAGCCGCATCTGGAACAACGCGGAACACGACTTGCATACCGTCAGCTTTCCGATTCACGCATCTGGCTGGCTGAACCGTTCGAGGCCGTCGTACCTCGGCAGGCGATCGCCGCCATTGTCCAGTGGATGAAGGAGACGAACCGGTGAATGAGCAGCGTATCGTATTCAGTGAGCCGCATAACCTGATCGGCACCATCACCGAACCCGATAGCGGTTCGAACGATCGCTGTCCGCCCTGTGTTATTCTGCTCAACGCAGGTATGGTCCACCGCGTCGGCCCGGCACGATTGTATGTCAGACTGGCTCGCATGCTCGCCGAATCAGGTGCAATTGTTCTGCGATTCGATCACAGCGGTATCGGTGACAGCGGCGTACGGAAAGACAATATCCCCTACGAACAGAGCGCTGCTGCGGAAGTGCGGGAGGCAATGGACGTCATGGCCCGGCGCCATTGCTGTCGGCAGTTCGTTCTGATGGGTATCTGCTCGGGCGCGGTCACCGCCTTCAAAGTCGCCGGTACGGATGACCGGGTTGCAGGGATCGTCATGATGAACGCGCAGGGATATGAAACTTCCCGACAGTGGAATATGTACATCATGAACCGCGACTGGTCGAAGCAGTACTGGCAACGCTCGCTGTTCTCTCGCGATAGCTGGAAACGGGCATTGACCGGCCGGATTCAGTACCGGCGACTGTTGACTGTAATCGGCAGGCAGATCAAAAACCGCATCTTGCCCGGTAAAGAGGTCGGCAGCGTGGCGGATCGCCTCGCGAAACAGATGCAGAACCTCATCCAACGCGATATACGCACTCTGCTGGTTTACTCCGAAGGTGACCGCGGCCTGGACTACCTGCATGTCATACTCGGCAATCAGTCTGATACTCTTTTGAACAGCCGTACCATTACACAAAAAGTCGTGCCCGATTCCGACCATACGTTTACACTGCTCGCCAACCAGCATTGTCTATGCCGGATCGTGAGTAACTGGTTCCGGCAGACGTATCTCAACAAGGACCGTTCGATTGAAAAGATTGTTGAACATTCTGATGCTGCTTGCCTTGCCGGCATGCCTGGCAGGCTGTGAAACCGGCGGCCTGGCCGAGACAACGGCGACCGTACCGCAGGAGATACCGAAGGTGACGGATGGCATTGCCATTGACCTCGACCGGCTGTCTTTCGATAACACCCGGACTGACCTGTTCAGATCCTCTGTGTTTCTCAATCCGAGGTCAATAGAAAGTGCCCGACTTTACCTTGCCGACTTTCAAAATCACCATGCCGCCAGGCTGTACGGCGCGTTTGAATATGTCCTGATGCAGGCGAATGATATCGAGTCATTCAAGGAAAAGCTCGAGGAACGACGTGATTATCTCAATACCATGAGCCGGGTGCACAAGGTTTTTATCATCACCGTCACACTCATGCCACAATGGCTGAGCAGTTCATCCGACCCACAGGCCATTGAAGGATACTGGCGGCATTACCACACCTATCATCCGTCGGATTACGCGAAGTGGAACGAAATTGTGGCCGCCGCCGCCGTATTCTTCCGCGATTTCGAACAGGTCGAACGCTACTATGAAATCTGGAACGAGCCGGATACCTCCTACTGGCATGACGATATCGACCATTATCTTGAACTGTACCGGCAAACCGCACTCACCCTTAAACAAATCGACCCGCAGGCGAAGGTGGGCGGCGCATCGGTTAACAGTTGGAACGGGCGGGTGCAGCGAAATCCTGATCGTGACATGCTGACTATCGAGTTGATCCGTTATGCTCACCGCCATGACCTGCCGCTGGACTTTATTTCATGGCATCATTTCGGCAGCTTTGCCGGGTCACTGATCGGAAAAGCGAAACGCTCGTATGAGCAGGAATGTCGCCAGCTGGGCTTCAAGAACCTGCCGGAATTCGTCGTTTCAGAATGGAACAACGTTTCAAAATACCGCGGTATTCAAGAGTCGGCCGCACTCGCCGCGGATACGTTTTATGACCTTTATGAAGCCGGTGTCGATCTACAGACATTCGCGGCGTGGGAGGATTTCGTCCCGAACCGGGACCAGAGCGGCTATGGATTGATCTCACAGAAACTCGAAAAGAAAAACGTGTACCACATTCACCGGATGTTCCATGAACTGGCGACGAGATCGGAAGGCATCGCCATCATGACTGTTCCTTCCTCATATCGTCGACAGGGTGATCGGCGACTGGTTATTTCACGGGAACAGGACGACACAATGACCATAGCGGTATGGTCAACTGGTTATTCCGCGGCAGGTGCCGCGGCTATCGACTACCTGTTGCAGCAGCAGGTGCCGCGAGAAGTGATTCTCAACTACAGTAGTATGCTTGATCTCGAACATGCGTTGCGGCATGGGCGAACAGAATCGGCCGCGTACGCCGGATTGTTCAAAAAAGCTTCGGAAATATATCGTCGCCATGAAAACGAAGATACCCGGCTCAAACTGCTGTTCACAGGTGCGGACCGGGTCGAAGTGATACGTGCACTTTCCGTCAGTTCGACGAAACGCGACAAACCGACCGACGTGCGGGGTAACACCTTATCCTGCGATCTGGCACCGTTCGAAGTGCTTCTATTGCAGGTGACACTGAATCAGAAACGGAAAGAAAGCTGATTTGCCATTATGACGTACCACGATCTACACCATCGCTGGCTCAAAATATTCAAGCCGAACCCCGCGGCGAAGCTGCGACTGATCTGCTTCCCCTTTGCCGGCGGCGGGGCACAGTTCTTCCGGCCGTGGCAGGCGATGTTGCCGCCCGAAGTCGAACTCTGCGCCGTTCAACTGCCCGGCCGGGAGAGCCGGTTCAGCGAACCGCCCGTCCAGCGCGCCGACGAACTGATCGAATCGTTCATGGCAGATTGCCCGCAACCGTGGGAAAATAAACCGTACGCCGTTTTCGGACACAGTATGGGCGGCCTGCTGGCATATGAATGGTTGCGGCGGATACATACATCAAACCTGACGATGCCCGCCGGACTCATTGTCTCGGCTCGCCGGGCGCCGCAGAAACCCGATACCCGGCCGCCCTTGAGAAATCTGCCCGAACCGGAGTTCATTCATGAACTGCAATGTCTTCAGGGAACGCCGCAGGAGGTCATGCAATCACGTGAACTGCTCGATCTGATCCTGCCCGTTCTACGCTCCGATTTTACGTTGTGTGAAACCTGTTCCTATCAGGATCATCCCCCTCTGGATTGCCCGATTTTCGCCTACGGCGGACTGCAGGACCATACGGTTGACCGCGACGAAGTCGATGCCTGGCGACAACGGACTTCTGAAACATTCACTGTACGCATGTTCCCGGGACACCACTTCTTCATTCAATCCGATCTGCAGCTTTTTTTCCAGTTCCTCTGCCGTGACCTGCATACCATCATGAACCTGTGTACCGAAGCGAGGTTGTCGTGATCACCAATACGGCCATCCAATCACCGGGCATTGCCTTTGCCCCGCTCAAGAGAAACCAGGTGCATCTGTGGATCATCTCACTGCCCGAAACGTCTGATCGGCAACCGTTCCCGCAGAACCTGCTGGATGAGATGGAACGCGCCCGGGCAAACGGCTTCCGCTTTGATCGTGATCGACGCCGCTTTATATTCCGACGTACACTGCTTCGGCTGCTTATTGCAGAATACACCGGTATCAAACCCGCTGTAATCCAATTCGACGAAACCGGGTTCGGCAAACCGATCCTGCCGGGAAATGAACTCCAATTCAACGTATCGCACTCGCGGAACAGGCTGATCATGGGATTCAGACTCAAACGCCGACTGGGCGTGGATATCGAATATATCAATCCCAACGTTATGAACGACGTGATTATCAACCGGTATTTCGCACCCGGGGAGAAAATTGAACTACATGCCATGAAAGATCACAACCTCGCGTTTTTCACCGGCTGGACACGCAAAGAGGCCTATCTCAAGGCCACGGGTACCGGTCTGATCAGAGACCTTGACACCTTTGAACTTCCCATGAATCCCGACCTGTACCAGTTCACGGTGAATGACCCGGATCAACCCGGCCGCCAATGGGCGTTCCACACCATTGACTGCGGATGCAGGGATTTTACCGCCTGCCTTGCCTATGAAACTGAAGAAAACAATGTCGATATCCTGAGCCGGAGAGTGGATATGAATAGAGACTGCTTCGACAACAGAAGAATGCAACAGGACCAATTACAAATATCATGAGCAGAGCATCAGCACAGCCCGCATACCTGATCGAGGCCCACGGCCTGACACGCGTGTTCAATGGGTCCGGCTCGCTTTTCCAGCGGAAGAAGACCGGCGGAAGAACAATCACCGCCGTCGATCAAATCGACCTGGCCCTTCACGCCGGTGAGATATTCGGCCTGGTCGGCCCGAACGGCGCCGGGAAGACCACACTCATCAAAATACTCACCAATATGCTGCTGCCGACTTCCGGCTCGGCTACCATCGACGGATATGACGTCGCCAGGGAAGGACACCACGTGCGAAAACGCGTCGGCCTGGTCACCAGTAACGAACGGAGCTTCTACTGGCGACTGACCGGACGACAGAACCTGGCGTTCTTCGCCGACCTGTACCATCTTCACCCGACTGATGCACGCAGGTGGATGGATGAACTGTTCAACCTGCTCGGACTCGAACAAATCGCCGATAAACGCTTTGATGCCTACTCCACCGGCCAGCGACAGCGACTGGCAATGGCAAGAGGCCTGCTCAGCAAACCGAAAATCCTCTTCATGGACGAACCGACCAAGGGCGTCGATCCGATCGGCGCCGCGGAAATCGTACGCATCATTCGTGATCAGGTCATCGACCTGTGGAATCCCACCATCCTCGTTACCTCGCACAACCTCAACGAAATACAGATGCTCTGTAAGCGTATCGCGCTGATGAACCACGGCCGGATGATCGCCGTGGGCAGCCTCGATGAATTGCGAAGAATGGTCGATGACAGCCTGACCTATGAATTGCGAATCGGCAGACTCGCTGAAAATCAACTTTCACAAATCGCCGCGGATTGCCATGCAGCACTGCCCGCTCAGATCGGCGGCCGAAACGGCGCCGTCGAGCTTCAGGTCAGCTTCAAACGCCAGTCCGACGGATTCGCACAGTTCATTCGCACCGTCATCGAAAGCGGCGGAGACCTCCTGCACTGCAGTGAAATAGAACTGTCATTCGATAATATCTTCCACTACCTGATCGGGCAGGAGAATCGTAAACGGGAAACGGAGGAAACAGAATGATCAGATTGCCACTGGCGTTTCTGAAACGTGATTTCTTCATCGCCGTCAGCTATCGCACGGCCTTCGCTCTGCAGGTCCTGTATATCCTCGCGTCGGTTCCGGTTTTCTATTTCTTCGGTAAACTCTTCGCATCGTCCGATTCCAGCTTCCTCGATCGCTACGACGGTAACTACTTCGCCTTCCTGCTCATCGGAATCGCGTTCCTCGATTACCTCTCAGTCAGCTTGCGGACATTCAACCAGAGCATGCGAGACAGCCAGCTCATGGGTACACTTGAAATCGTACTCCTTTCGCCGACATCACTGACGAAAGTCCTGATTTACTCCTCGCTGTACGTCTATGTTCAAACCACAGTCCGTTTCATACTGTATATCCTGGTGGGACTGCTTTTCGGCCTGGATATCCAGGGCGCTAATATTCCGGCCGCCATGCTTATCCTGCTGCTGAGCATCCTCAGCTTCGCATCGTTCGGCATGATCTCCGCCAGCCTGATCGTCGTCATCAAGCGGGGCGAAATGCTCAATATCCTGCTTTCTATCGCCTCGCTTATCCTCGGCGGTGTGATGTACCCGATCGAATTGATGCCCGAATTCATGCAGGTGCTCTCGAAGCTGATCCCGATTACACACGGCCTCGAGGGTATGCGGCTGGCACTGCTTACAGGAGCATCGACGGCGTCTCTGATTCCACAGTTGCTCATCCTGCTCCTGTTCGCCGCCGTCCTCCTGCCGCTGGCACTGACGAGTTTCTACCTCGCAGTGCAGTACACCAAAATGACAGGCACACTCGCCCAGTACTGACCCGGCGAACGGCCTTGATAGATGACCACGAAAAGACGATGAAACGACTGCTGCGAATCCTGGTTCGATTAACTTACCGCACGCTCGTGCCGCGGGGCGTTAAGAACCATATCCGGCTGGCTCTGCTGCTCGATGAACGCGATAAGCCGCCCGTTATGATCTCTCAATTCCATGCGAATACCGTACTTGTCCTCGCGCCGCATATGGATGACGAAACCATCGGCTGCGGTGGCGCCGTCATGCATCACCGGCAGGCCGGCGCGGCCGTCACCGTCATCTACCTGACCGATGGATCGAAAGGCGATCCCGACCTGTACACAACCAACCTGGCCGAATCGGCCATCCACCAGGCTGAAAAGGCACTGATACGTACCCGCAAACAGGAAGCTCACAACGCAGCTCGTGTGATGGATATCAACGAACTGGTTTTCCTCGACGGACCCGACGGAAATCTGGCACCCACGGAACAATACATCCAGACACTGGCCCGGTGGCTCTCACAGCACAAGCCGCAACTGATCTACCATCCGTCCGTCATGGACAGCCATGACGATCACTGGACGACGAATCGCATTCTCGCCGCCGCCCTGCACATTGCCGGCCTGAGCCGGACAAACAATTGCCTGCTTCGCGGATACGAAGTCTGGTCGCCGCTGCACGCCAACAGACTGATTGATATCGGCAACCTGATCGACCGTAAGCGAGAGGCACTCGCATGCTTCGAAAGCCAGACCCGCCGAATTGATTACATCCGTGCAATGGAAGGACTGTCTGCATACCGATCGATCTATTTCGGACGCGGCAGAGGATACTTCGAGGCGTTTTACGAATGTACCCCGGCGGCGTTCGAATCGCTGATGACACGAGTACACGCAATGCCATGAAAGTACTTCAACTCTATTCCAAACCGATCGATTTCTCCCACACCAACGGCCGGATACAGGCCCAGGCGATGGCTGGCGGTGGTATCGGTGTCTACCTGGACGGACTGGTACATGCTCTCCGGCGACAGGGGATCGAGGTCGTCACCGTTCGAATCACCGATACCATCTCGGTCGACCAGCTCCACAACAACAACGAAGGCCATTATCGCATCGGCAAGCTGAGCTATCGCAACGGCCGGCGAACGTATTCGCAACTCCGGCGAATTGTTCACACCGAAAATCCCGACCTCGTCCATATCCATTCCATCTACTACGCAACGCATCCCACTCTGATCAGCCGGCTCAGCCGGTGGGTACCCGTCGTCTGCACACTACACGACGTCACATCTCTGTGCTTCAACCAGACCAAGCTTCTACCCGACGGCGTGATTTGCGACAGGCCGGCGGGTCTGGGATGCCTCACCAGCGGTTGTTACCGGATCGGCAGACTATCCCCGCCGGCGACCGACCTGCTCCGCGTGGCTGCCCAACCACTTCATATCCATGCAATGCGATGCGCAAAAGCAGTGATTGTACCCAGCGCCTATTTGAAATCGCAGTGTATCGTCAACGGTATGGATGAAAGACAAGTCGTGGTTATTCCGAACTATTCACGGTTCGCCGGCATCAAAGCGACCGCAAAGAATAGCAACCAGCCATGCCGCATTCTCTTCACAGGAAGATTGATTCCCGAAAAAGGCATATTGAAACTGATCGACGCCTTCTACCGGATCGGCGGCGAGTCATGGACCGCGGAAATCATCGGCGACGGCCCGCTACTGGACGAGGCGAAACAGCAAGTCCATCTGTACCGACTTCAGAACCGTGTCCAATTTACAGGCGAACTGAACGCCGACGAACTTCAAACAGCCTATGCGTCATGCTCGTTGCTCGTCATGCCGTCACTGATACCCGAGTCATTCGGACTGGCGGGCATCGAGGCCATGTCGTTCGCCAGACCCGTCGTCGCGTTCAATGCCGGGGGTATCAGCCAGTGGCTGATCGATAACGTCAACGGCCTGATGGTGGAACACGGCGATGTCGACGCTCTTGCAGAGGCATTACGCACACTCATCCGCAACGATACGGTCCGGTCACAACTGGGTGAAAACGCAAAACATTCGGTCGAAAAGCTATACAGCCCGGATCACCACCTCCATCTCATGACTGATCTGTATCAGCGATGTGTGAAACACGCGGAGGTGAAAACGCCATGAACACACGATCACCCCTGCGGATACTTCTTATTACGCCTCTCGATTACACCGATGCGTGGAACAACCGTGAACATAACATGGCCAGAGAATATCACGCCCTGGGCTGTGAGGTGACTGTCATGTACAAAGTCACTAACCGGTCGACCCGGAAATGGCAGATGGCCATGGACTGCATCACCATGTCGTGCCGACGCCGGAAACAGGTTGACCTGACGATGATCCGGGTTGATCCCTTCTTCAATTACTTCGGCGGCCTGGGCACCAATGCCCGGGCCGGTGTACACGCGAACCCGGCACGATTGAATCTGAAATACCGCCTCATCCGATGGCTGGCCGGACTGGCCGGACTGAGGCTTGTGTTTGTGATTCCCTGCTTTCTGATTGCCTCATTTTTCTGCCTGCGAGGACGGTATCATGCCGCCGTCGGCTTCGGCCCCTGGGGTAGTGCCGTTGCATGGCTGCTGCGGAAGATGAACCGGGTCGATTTGCTCGTTTACGAAGACCGCGACTATGAAGCCGCACTGATGCCCGAAGGACTACGGTTCCGCTTTACCGCATGGCTCGAATCGCAGATGATCCGACGGGCAAAACAGGTCGTTGCAAACAGCAGAAGGCTCATCGCGCTGCGGCAGTCACAAACACCTCGCACAATCCATTACATCCCCACAGGTGTGAACTGGCAACGGTTCGAAACCGCACGAACAAATAAGACACCGGGCGCCAACCTCGTCTACGTCGGCAACATCGTCCACTGGAGCGGACTCGAACAGACCATACGGGCACTGCCCGCCGTCATCAACCGGCACCCGCAGGTGAGACTTCTGATTATCGGAAAAGCACTGCCCGCTTACGAAGCCTGCCTTAAGACTCTTGTCGATTCAATGAACCTGCAACAATACTGCCGATTCCTCGGATCGATAAGCAATCACCGGATTCCCGATATCCTGGCCGATGGACACATCGGGTTGGCGAACTCCCGGCCTGTTCCGTTCAGACAATACGCCTGCCCACTGAAGGTCATCGAGTACATGGCCGCCGCCATGCCCGTCATCGCAACGGATGATACCGAAGCCGGTGATATGGTCCGCCGGTTCGACTGCGGACTGGTCATTCCCGACCAGACACCAGCGATCGAACAGGCAATCTGCCGAATACTTGATAACGATCATGAACGACAGCGAATGATCCATAACGCGGTACGGGAAAGCCGTGAATTGAACTGGGAACACCTGATGCGAAGTGAGCTGGACATCATCCGCTCGTCACTGGGACAGAAGGAATCAGAACCTGTAAACAGGATGCATTCCACATGCTGATCTGCACCTACGACAACCGCCCGAAAGCATTGCTCGGTATGAAACTGCTCGTACTGAGTATCAACCGGCATTGCCCGGGCGTGCAGGTTCTGATCAGCTATCCGGCCAAGGCGCCCGGGTTCACGTCATGGCTCAACAGATTCCCACATGCCGACATGCGATATGATCCCGACTTCACCACACACGGCTGGGATGTCAAACCCAGCCTGCTGCTCAGACTGCTCGACGAAGGACATCATGAACTGATCTGGCTCGACTCCGATATCATCCTCACAAGTGATATCCGCAGATTCTTCACGAATCGAAACGATCAGGATCTGGTCGTCTCGGAAGCATGGGACTGGGACCGCCATCCCGGGGGCAGCATCCGCACGGAACTGTGGGGCCTCGACGTCGGGCGCCGACTGACGGCGACACTCAGCAGCGGTGTCATACGCGTGACACCCTCGCATCGCGAGTTGCTGATGGCCTGGCGGGAAATGCTGGAACTGCCCTGTTACCGCAAAGCGCAGACGATCCACCCGATGGCCGTCAGACCCATCCACCTCCAGGGCGATCAGGATGTTCTCACCGCACTGGTCGGATCCAAAGCGTTCAGCCATATCCCGCTTCATACCATCCGACGCGGCAGTGAAATCGCTCAATGTGTCGGACCGGCGGGCTTCACGGCAACCGAACGCAGGCGGTGCGGCCGCGAACATGTCCCGCCTCTCCTGCACGGAGCGGAACCGAAAATATGGGATGTCCGGCCGCAGACAAACTGGTGCGGTAATCCGCGAGCTTATTACAATCAACTGACTTTCGAACTCTCTCCTTATAACCACGCCGCACGCTCATACCTCGATGAACTGAATGAAACTCCGCCGGCACTGACTCACTGTTCGATCCCCGGCCGATTCTGCCGATGGCTCACTCGCGACCACCCGGTCAGACAGGGCCTGACGCTCGCACGGCTGCATGGGCTGGGCAAACAGATCAAGTATCTCACCGGCCTGACACGGATACCTCATCACAATACCTTTCAACCGGAACGGGCGAACATCGCCATGACCGATACCCCCTGAAACGAAAACGCCATGCGAATTTGTATCGTATCAACCAACCTGCATTCACTACCGGAGTACACCACCGGCGGTATCGAATCGCAGGTCCGTGAACAGATACGCGCATTGGCCGAACGCGGACACGACATACATGTCATGACCGTCGCACCTGACAATACCACGCGAACTCGCAATCACGAAAACGCTACCTATCATCAACTGACAGGTGAAAGCCACCGCTGTACAAGCATGACCGCCATGCTGAAAAACGTCTATACATTCAGCCGTCTCGCCCGAAAACAATGCAGTGACCTGAAACCCGATATCGTGCATCATCATTACCGCTACCCCTGTCTCCTGATGACGGCGACAGGGTTGTTCCGACGTGACCCCTGGATCAACGTCTACCACGTGCATAACTGGAAAGCGGCCGAAGCAATGGCTTACCCCGCATTCGGACTGCGGTGGGCAGCGGCAGCCTGCGGCAGAGTCGTCGACCGGTTCATCGCTACCCATACCGATCACCTCGTCGCCATCAGCCGCTTTATCCATGACGCTATCCAAAACCACCACAAATTTGATTCATCACGGATAAGTATTATCCCTAATGTCGTTGATCTACAGCTTTTCAAGCCCGACAGGAATTGCCGAAAGGAGATCGATATCCTCTTCGTCGGACGTATTGCAGCCGAAAAGGGCGTCATGGAACTGATCAAGGCGATTGGTATACTCGCCCAGGACCGGCCTGAAATCAAACTCCATATCATCGGACCGGAAACGGGCGGCACTGAACACGGCTCGTATATCAACCAGTGCAAGAATTGCGTTAAACATCTGAATCTCGGTCGAAATGTACGGTTCTGTGGTACAATAACGCATTCGGAGCTGCCTGGGTTCTACCAACGTTCGCGAGTCGTTGCCGTACCTTCCGTCTGGGGCGAGCCTTGCGGCGTTGTGGTTATCGAGGCACTCGCTACCGGCGTCGCCGTCGTTGCGACGCGGACCGGCGGCATCCCTGAACTGATACAACACGATCAGACCGGCCTGCTCATTGATACGCCCGAAATAGTGCCTCTCGCCAATACGCTGGCGAAGGCACTCGACAATACGAATCTGCACGTAAACGCTCTCGCAGATGGCCCGAGTTTCGTTCGCAGACATTGCAGCGGACAGTTGCTCGGCGAACGACTCGATTATCTTTACCGGAATCTAATTCAGAACCACAGACAACCAAACCCGAAACAGGTGTAAATCATCGTGGAAGAGAGAAAGCAGACAATTAAAACGTTACTACTGATTACCAGTACCGCCGGCGGCGCTGGACTCCATGCGTATTACCTGGCACGATATCTGCCGCGGGACCGGTTCGAGCTTACCGCCGCGTTCAGCCCCGGCTACGTACTTGACGACCAGTTCAAACAGCTTGATATCCCCGTTCATATACTCACCATGTCAAGAAAACTGAACCCACTGACCAACATCAGAGGGTTCTTCGAAATCTGCCGACTGATGAAGCAGGAGCGATTCCAGATGGTCTGTATGGAATGCTCCATCGCCGGCCTGCTCGGTCGCGTTGCAGCATGGCTTACCGGCGTGCCTGTTCGCGTCATGATCCTTCAGGTCTACGCTTCCCATCCCAATCAGATATGGCTCACGCGAATCATCTATCACTGGATCGAACGCGCAATGGACCTGCCCACCACGAAGTACGTGGCCGTATCGAACGCAATGAAGGAATACGGCCGAAACACAGGCATCATGAAACCCGACAAGGTCGATGTCATTTACAACTCAGTCGAAATCGATCAGGCCGAGCCGGCCGACCGACGCGCCATCCGACGTGAACTCGGACTCGAAGAGACCGACATTGTCATCGGCACCGCCGGACGTTGTGAAACGCAGAAAGGATTAAGCTACCTGCTCGAAGCAGCCGCTATCCTCTGCCGGAACCGGAATGACCTACGGTTCGTAATCATGGGCGACGGCCCGCTTAAACCTGAACTGGAAACACACGCTGACAACCTGGGCATCACATCCTCCGTCATCTTCACCGGCTGGCGAAACGATGTGACACGACTCATGTGGGGACTTGATATATTCTGCCTCGCTTCACTCTGGGAAAGCTTCGGCATGGTTCTGGTGGAAGCCATGTCGAGGAACCTGCCCATCGTCGCCACTCGCGTCGATGGTATCCCCGAAGTCGTACAGGAGGGAAAAACCGGCCTGCTCGTCCCGCCACGTGATCCTCAGGCAATTGCCGATGCCCTCGGCCGTATGATCCGGGATCCCGAATCCGCCAGAAAAATGGGCAACGAGGGCTGCAGACGGGCACTCGCCTGTTTCAATGTCGACCGGATGATTGTAAAATATGATAAGTTCCTGTACGAACTCGCTTTGAACTGCAAACGCAGCCGGCATACCGGTGTGGAGCCTGCCTGCGATTGATCGAAACCCGGCCGAACTGCGGCGACGGTTTTTGCATAGTGTTATTGACACCGTCAATCAGGTAGTTGGAAGTGACAGCCAATCATACGCATCCCGAAACACGAGGCTTCGGCACGTTGACCTCACGCGATGCGGTTTTCGCATTTATCGTGACAACCGCCATCGCCGCCGCTATCACGCTCGGCCCCATGACCGCCGTGCAATATCACCTGACACTGTTCGGAACAGGTTTCAACAGCGGACTCGCCGCCGTTACCGCCGCTGTCATTTTTGTCATACTCGCCGCTTATACCTGCCTACGATATCAATATGAACTGTTCCGACATCGATTCAATATCGCCATCGCACTGCTCATCTTCGCCGGTGCCATCTCCGGAGTCAATATAAGTCGGCTCGATCCGACCGATCTGGCGTTCCTCATAGTACTGTCGTTCTGGATCGCGGTCATGCTGATCGAACACCGACGCATCGCCACCGACATCACCATCATGATCATGCTCGCCGTACTGGCCGCCTGCTCGCTGGCGTCCATCATCAACGGCCTGATGATCAGTATCATCACCCAGCATCAGATGCTCAGCAAAATTATGGTCATGTTCCTCGTAACGAACCTGATCAATACGGCGGACAGACAACGCTTTGCCGTCAGGTGCTTTCTCTATATTGCCTTGGTCGCCGCCGCAGTGGGTATCTTCAGTGAGTGCCTCTACCTCGCCACCGGTATCGAGTTCACCTTCGATGACGCCGCGGAATTTCATCACAAGCAAACGCCGTTCGGCATGATGCTACGCGTCACCGGGTTCATGACTACGCCGCAGAGCTTCGCACATCTCATGCTGCTGGCACTCGGCCTGACACTCTTTGCCGACATGGCCCGGCACACACGAATACTGTCCTGCCTCGCACTGCTGGCGGCAATCGGTATGACCTTCAGTATCGGCGCCTACCTGACCGCCGCGGCCGTACTGCTTGTCGGCCTGTATATGCACAGGCCGCAATACGCCTTGCAATATTCCGCCGCCATCGCACTGCTCGGACTCGTTCTCTTCATTACCGGTGGGATGGACTGGCTCATTCAACATGTGGTGCTCGCCATCGGCGGCCGGGGCTACGGCGACCGGATCGAATTCATCCGCGTGGGCCTGGAAGCCATCCGGACCCATCCCCTGTTCGGGCTAGGCCTGAGAAATGTCGGCCGGGTACTGCCCACACCCGTCCATAACGCCTACCTCCAGACCGCCGCCGAAATGGGCGTCGTCGCAGGCGCGACGCTCGCATCACTCGTTATTTACCTAACCGCCGCTTTGGCGATCCGTGCTCTGCGGTCACCTGATACGCGTACCAAAGCAACCTGCAAAGCCATGTTCCTCGCCATGACCGCGCTGGCAATTCACCTGTGCTTCGAACCCGCTTACGATAACTTCGTCTCATGGCTGTATATGGGTATGGCAGGTGGCTCCCTCTGCGTGTTCCATGCCTTGGCGAAAAGAAACGGTATTGACTATGAACAACAAAACCACTGATACGACCGAAACCGTTCCCTTCGAGTACCGGCTCGAAGATTACACCTCCGCCCTCTACCGGCGGCGTGGAATGATACTGTTCATGACCATTACCGCCGCAGTGCTCAGTGGTGTCATCAGCCTCGCCATCAGGCCGCAATACGAGGCGAGAGGTGTCTTCTACGTACCACAGGATGTACACGATGCAACCGATATCGCCGATCTCAAGGCCAGACTGCCCTCCGGCGTACAGGCGCATGCACGTACCTTCGCCGCCGTCCTCCAGGAATCAAACGCCGTCCGCCAGGTCGTCGCCCGCCTGCCCGAGGAACAGGCTAAGCACTTCCGAACCGCCATTGATATCACCGCGACGCGAGAAGGGCTTATTCGTATCTATGCACGGGATCATAACCCTGAACTGGCAGCCAAGGTCGTCAATATGATCATCGAAATATTCAACGAATTTCACCAGAATGTCATTCAGAACGATCTGAACGCCGCTATGGCGAATCTCAACAACCAGTTGAAGGAGGTCAACGCCGATATCGAATCGCTTACCGGATCGAAAAAGCAGTTCTGCGAGGGCCATCACATTGCTTCCCCCGAGGTCATGATCGAAAAGCTCGAAGAGCGAAAAGCCGATTTCCACAAACAGCTCGACCAGCTTGCGATGGACAAGGGCGCCTACCAGCAGCGGATTAAGAACCTGACCGACCAGCTCGATGAAGAATCCAAGGCGTATCTCGAAGGTGAAATGATTCTGCAGGACCCCGTGACCGAAGCGCTGCAGGAACGGCTCAATCTGCTCGAAGTCGAAATCGCCGGCCAGCAGGTCATGCTCAGCCCGGACCATCCTTACATGATTTCTCTTCAACATCGCTACAGCCGGGCTCAGGAAGCACTCGCAAGGCATATGAGCCAGGTCGTCGGCAGTAAATCCAAAACCACCGGGTCCCTCTATGACGATCTCAGAGAAAACCTCATGATGTACAAAGTCGAGCTGTCAGGTGTACAGGCTCGTATCGAGGGCTTGGAAAAAGCCATTAAAGTCACCGAAGGGATTGTCCGAAAAGTACCAGGCATCCTGGCCGAGCTCGAAAACCTCGAAGACCGGATCATGCAAAAAAAGATGCTGCGACAATCACTCGAAACCGCTCGCGATCGTCTGATCACCAGTTCACTGCAGATGAAAACGACGGGGCTGGTCATCAGACCTGCGGCCGTACCTCGCCGGCCGGTGTTCCCGCTTACCGTACTCAACGTCCTGATCGCCGGTGTGATCGGCCTGCTCGCGGGTGTGCTTTATGTGCTCACACTGGAGCATCATGAAACGCGCAGGCGAACGGCCCTGATACAGGAGCTGCGATCACGCCACCGTACGAATCAGATAACGCAAGGCGAAACCAGCCGCGAACTCACAGGTGTTTCCTGATGCCCGATTACGATACCGACAGCCGGATAAGACGTCTCGAATTAGAGCAGCAACTGCTCGCCGCAGAACAGTTCGAACAGGAACTGATCCAGCAGGGTAAGGTTCCCGATACCCGGCGACTGCCGCTCATCCGCATGAGTCGGCCGCTGCAGTATCTCGGCGGCCTGCTGCTGGCCGGACTCATCTCAGTCGCCGCCGTGCTGCTCAACTTCATCCTCTTTAATATGATCCTGCACATCTGAACGGACACGCGGACCATGTACCTGATGACTGACCATGAAAAGCTGACCGATGAACTCGGCCGACGACTCCGGCAGAGTCGGGAGAACGCCGTTAACACCTGGCGGGAACGCGCCGGTCGCGAGGGCAAACTGCTCTTTAACGGTAAATGGCTCTCTCCCGAGCAGGTCGATCGTGCCTGGCGAAAGCTCAAACGCCGTCAGATCATCATCAGCATCGAACTCGGTATACTCTTCGCCACAATTCTCCTGGTCACGGCATTGACGGGCTACCTGCTGATCGCAATGGCGAATATACACTGATCTCCATCATTTGAAGTCTACCGACCCTTAGAATATCTAAAAGGCTGAAATCCCACTTCCCGCCGGCCTCATATTCAACTTCTCCCATTGTATTATCGCCGCTCAGGTCCTGTTCACCCCGCGAAGTACCGAAAACGATGACAGACAGCCCGCAGCCTCAGATAGGGCAGGCCGGTGGGCCCTCTGGCAGTTCTGACCACCGGCATCGGTCATACACGTTCGCCCTTGTCAGACCCTGATGGCGGTCGCCGAATCCAAAATCGATGATAAGGTATCGCCCGAAGAGCTTGCCCACCAGAAGCGAATCCACCGGGACACGGTTGTCCGTCGGTGGCCTCGAAAGCGGGTGAAGGGATTTGAACCCTCGACATTCACGTTGGCAACGTGACGCTCTACCACTGAGCTACACCCGCGTGCTGCCAGGACCCTTCATTGTACGAATCGGGACGCCGCCTTCAAGTACCGGCGACTGTCCCTGCCGCACCGCACAGAAATCCCCGGCTTCTGCCAGTGCCGCCTTGAATCACAACCCTATTGAAAACATGGAATTGCCGCAATACCTCTTCACAGGCGGAAAAACCTCGTCTTGCCATCTGCCTCGCTACCGGTTACGCTCACATGATGACAATCAAGTTTCAGGTTGGCGGTTTGTACCTTTGAATTAAAAGGGCATGCTCGCCTGAAAAGGGAAGTGGGGTGCGCGGCGTCCTGTCGGATCGCCGCTACTCCCCCGCGGACGCGCCGCCGTAATGGGTGGTCCCGGACGAACCGGGACCGGCGTAACGCTCATCTGTACCGGCCACTGTCGCATCGCCCGCAATGGGCATGACCACGGGAAGGCCCGAGCGAAACGTAAACCCTCAGCCGGAAGACCTGCCTGGAACCTGCCGTCGGTTGGATCCTCGCGATAAGGAATCCCAGGCATGAACTCCTTCACGTTGACGCCCCGAAACGACTCTAGGACGCCTGCTTCCCCTCATGAGGATAGGTTGTTTTTCCATTCACACCCGGGGCTGACGCCCTGCGCGATACAGGGCAAAAGGAGTTTCGTAATGCCATTACCGATTCGTTACACCCTGGTTGCATTGGTCCTGATCTGCCTCTGCTTAATGACCCGGACCGCCCAGGCAGATATCATCCCCTACGAAGTCGGCACAGGCGAGAACCAGGCATACCTCGCTCTTCACTTCAGCGATGATGCACAGTACCTGTTCGACGTTAACTTCACCGGCACTACCACCGGACTCGGACTCTTCGATATCATCGAGGCGGAACTCAGCCTTACCACTGTCCGTGAAGATTACGGCTACGGCACATTCATCGACGGGATCAGCTTCGATACGCACAGCGACACCGGCTACGGCGGCGGTGAAGACTGGTGGCACTACTGGACAAAGGACGCTGAACTCGATCCATGGGAATCATCACTGATCGGCGTCAGTGACCGGATCGTCGCCGACGGTTACTACGACGGCTGGCGCTACGGCAGCGCTCTGACGCCGGTACCGGAACCGCACACCTTGGCCGTCCTGATCACCACGGGCGCTCTACTTGTCAACAGAAAACGCTCACAAGGATAATCGCCATGACCTTCAGACAATATCTCATCACCACGATCGCGGCAGCAGGTTCTTTCATGAACCTGCTGCCCCCATGCCCGGCGGATTACCAGTACCAGTTCGACCCCTCCGATTTCGCAACCGAATACATTGATTATCTGCCCGGCGCGGGACACGATCCCGATTACGTCACGTTCGAGCCGTTCACCGAGCCCTCCGCAGCTATCGGCAGGCCGACCGTCGATACCACCGGCACCGGCTGGAGTATGCCGATCGATACGGCGGTCCCCGTCGTCAGTGTCTATCCCGCCTTCCGCAGTTTCGAACTGGTCACCGTCGGCCATTACCTGCCCGCCGGGCAAGGCTCACCTGAAATTCCCCAAGGTAGACTGGTCCTTAAATTCGATCACCCGGTCATCAATCATCCTGATAACCCGTACGGGATCGACTTCAATATCTTCGGTAACGCAAGCGTCACCATCGACAGCGTATCCTCGTGGGACAACGGCGATCCGAATACCGTTACCGGTTCAAGTCAGTACAACGCTGAACCCGCTACCGTGTCAGTCAGCCAGTACGAAAGCGGACCGTGGTATACCTTCCCCGCCGGCCCGTGCGCCGATGACTTCGCGCCCACGCTCGGCCGGGAATACGACACGTCAGAGCCGTATCGGCCGGACGATCCCGCAGATACCAGTTGGGACTGGAACCTCTGGTGGGGCCAGCCCACCTTCCCCACCATCCCCGTCGAACCCGCATTATCATTCGCCGACCTCGCCGGGCTGACCGTTGCAGAACATGCTCAGCTCTACAGGCACTTACCCACAGGCACAACCTCGGCCGGCGGGGCCGGGTTCGATCTCGACTGGCTCGATATCCCCGGACTCGATTGGATTCAGTACGTTCGCATCGACGGACCGGATTACGGCTCGGCTGAAATCGACGCCGTCGCTGACGTCATGGCCCTTATTGACGGTGACGTGAACCTGGACCGATCCGTCAATGCACCCGACCTCACAAAGGTGCTCAGTTGTTACGGCCGATCGGATAACCCTGGTAGATATTATGGCGACCTCGACAATAACGGCCAGGTCAATGCCGTTGACCTTATCAGTGTCCTGGTCAATTACGACCGGTCCGATTCGCTCGAAAGCATGGCAACGACAACAATACCTGAACCGGCATCGGCGGTCATCTGCCTCTTCATGATTGCTCCACTCATGCGAAGAACCATGAAGTACAAATATGGCACATAACGGCAATCATCAAATGCATGCCTTCACACTCATCGAACTGCTTGTTGTGATGGCGATCATCGCACTGCTGATCGGACTGCTGCTGCCCGCCCTCGGCAGTGCACGCGAATCTGCAAGAAACGCTGTCTGCCTGAATAACCTCAGACAGCTCGGCCTGACTGCAGATCATTACAATCTGGCCAATAATGATTTCTATCCGTTCGCCTATTTCATCACCAACTTACCGCGAATCCAGCACGATTGGGACTTCACCACCTACATCGACTGGAGCACTTCGCCGGAAACGGTCACCGTAACGCCCGGCCTGCTCTGGATGGAAGACGCCACCACTGAACAGGTACACCAATGCCCATCCTACAACAGCAAAAGCAATACCAAAGCCGACCCTTATACAGGTTACAACTACAACATCAGCTACATCGGCGGATACGGCAATGACGCTCAGCCCGACAAAACCGTTCCGCCCGCAAGAAACAGCGAAATCACCGACCCCGCCGATACCGCGATTTTCGGCGATGGCGAATATATCAACGGCGCTAACAAATATATGCGATCACCTTTCCGAAACGACCATGCCGTACCCGGGATTCCACCACCCACAACACGCGATAGCTTCAGCGCCCGCGCTGCAGGAACACAGGGCTACCGGCATCATAACCATACCAACGTCGCCTTCTGCGATGGACATACCGCTTCCATCTCAGTTCGCCACACCAACACCTACTCGAACCAACAGCCGCTGATCGGCGAATACTGCGGCTTCCTGAGTCAGGACAACCGTCTATATGACCTGGATTAATCCCATTACCATTACAGAATATCATAACACCTCTCTTCGCTTCCCAACCTTGTTCCTTGAACCTTGAGCACGCTTGAATAAACAACGTATTCAATGCTACAATCCGACATCATGACAGATACCAGTAAAAATACGGAAAAAGTCGTTGTTATCGGTTCAGGGCCCGCCGGCTGGACCGCTGCTGTCTACGCCGCCCGTGCTCAACTGCAACCACTGGTCTATGAAGGTCAGCCCAAGCAGACGCCCAGTATCGTTCTGCCCGGCGGACAGCTTATGCTCACTACCGAGGTCGAAAACTATCCCGGTTTCCCAGAAGGCAGAAGCGGGCCGGAATTGATGGCCGACTTCAAAAAACAGGCCGAACGATTCGGTACGCGTGTTGTCACCGATGATATCGTCAAGTGCGATTTCAACGTGACACCCTTTACACTGAACGATGCAGCCGGCAATACCATACGCACTCATACGGTAATCATCGCCACAGGTGCTACGGCGAACTGGCTTGGCCTTGAAAATGAAATGCGACTCGCACAAAGCGGCGGCGGGGTCAGCGCCTGTGCCGTCTGCGACGGCGCGCTGCCCATCTTCCGCAATCAGCCGCTAGCCGTGGTCGGCGGCGGTGATACCGCCATGGAAGAAGCCGCTTATCTCACCAGGTTCGCGTCCCGGGTATACGTCATCCATCGACGCGATCAGCTACGGGCGAGCAAGACCATGCAGAAACGTATTCTCGAAAACCCCAAAGCAGAAGTCGTCTGGAACAGTGTCGTCTCCGATGTGATCGGCCGCGACAGGATCGAGGCCGTTATGCTCACCAATTCACAAACCGGCCGGCAGTCATCGCTCGATGTGAAAGGCCTGTTCATCGCCATCGGCCACACTCCTGCTACCGATTTCCTCAAAGATACCGCACTCGAACTGGATGACAAAGGTTACATCACATTGAGCAATCCCGCCCACACCCATACCTCGATCCCGGGTGTATTCGCCGCCGGCGACGTCACCGACGCCATCTACCGACAGGCCGTCACCGCCGCAGGTATGGGCTGTAAGGCCGCCATCGACGCTGAACGACATCTCGCCGAACTGGAATAAAATCAAACCCTCCCGAATATAACATGCCCACTGCTGCTTTTGCGACCGGCCCCGAAACCGGGCGTAAAAACTTCCGTGGCCCCGATCCATCACCCTGCTTACTCCATAAGTTTTTCTCAATCCCACTTAACTCCTTCAACCCGCCAACCGAATGTACTTACTAATAAACCGGAATTGATGGTTCTACTTATCGGCTGATTCACTGACTCGGGAGGTTGCTATGAAAATCAGAACGAAACTCGTTATCGCTTTCCTCGTATGCGGCCTGGCGCCCCTTATTATCGCCAGCTTCCTCGCGTGCAACAGCGGCAAGCACGGCATGACAGCAGTAGAGGAATTCGGCAGCGAAGCACTCAAGCATGCTTCCTATAACGAACTGGTCTCGCTCCGTGACGTCAAAAAGCACCAGATCGAACAGTACTTCACCGAGCGGCAGGGCGATATGGGCGTACTCATCGATATCGTCGAAACACTGCGAAAGGAAGCCTTCGATAAACTCGCCGCTATCTCCTCCGTTCGCAGGCAGACCATCGAAGACTATTTCCACGAACGCAAAGGCGATGTCGAAGTGCTCACACGCAACAAGGACATTCACGCCGCCTGCACCGTGTTCAGCCAGTACCTGACCGATAACGCAACCGCCGACGACGCCGATCTCGATGTCAGCACAGATGCCTACAAGCAACTGTGGAGCCGGCATTCACCCGACCTGGTCCATTACCAGGAAACCTACGGCTATTTCGATCTGTTTATTATCAGCGCCGCGCACGGACACGTACTGTTTACTACTACCAGGGAAGCCGATCTGGGCACCAACCTCGAAAGCGGTAAATATAAAAACTCTGCACTCGCCGAACTGTGGCGGGATGTCACAAACAGAAGTGGTATTCATATTACCGATATGGAGCCCTACGCACCTTCAAACGGTGATCCCGCCATGTTCGTCGGCGGGCCGATCCATGACGAAGCCGGTGAACTCGTCGGTGTCGTCGCCGTGCAGATTGCCAATGACCATATCAACGAAATCATGCAGGTCCGCGCCGGGATGGGAGAAACCGGCGAATGCTATCTCGTCGGACCGGATAAACTCATGCGATCCGACTCGATGCTCGACCCGGTTAACCGTAACGTCAGAACCTCACTCAACGGTAATGTCAGAGAAAACGGCGTCGATACAGTCGCCATCCGCGAAGCGCTCGCCGGCCATACCGACAGTAAAGTCATCCTGGACTACAACAATAACCCCGTACTGTCGAACTACGGGCCATTCAAAATCGATGAATTCAACTGGGTCGGACTCTGCGAAATCAACGTCTCCGAAGCTTTCTGCCCCAAAGACAGACAGGGCGAATACTTCTTCAAGAAATACATCGATAAATACGGCTATTACGATCTGTTCCTGATCAACCCCGACGGATACTGCTTCTATTCCGTCTGCCGGGAATCGGATTACCAGACCAACTTCGTCAACGGGAAATACAGTGCCAGCAACCTGGGCAGACTGGTCCGCCGGGTACTTGATACCCGCGAGTTCGGCTTCGTCGACTTCGAACCCTATGCACCCAGTAACGGCATAGGTGTTAAGCTAAGCGGATGAATTTTTACGTCGATGGACTTGACATC